>CAYTIZ010000142.1:0-6085 GCA_964437885.1 uncultured Enterobacteriaceae bacterium | reverse complement strand
AGTATGCACAACCCTTGTTAGATTATCTGATTCTTCATCAAAAGCGGCATGTATTTCTGACATTAAACTCACTGATTCATCCAGAAATATCTGCAACACGTCAGTAAAGTCATCTTCCATAATCGACTGTAATTCATCCAGCATAGAGGTATCTATCAATGGAGGAATGCTTTTAATGATTTCATTTGTCATAAATATACCTCTTCTATCTTATTCGAACTCATTCACATTGGACTATTTATTTAAGGTCTTATTGTCTATTGATTTGAAAAATAAACAGCCAAACTAAACATCCGTTCGTTATTTTTTTCCAGGAAACCTATGATTAAGTCATGAATCAGAGGTTTCCTAGTTCAGCACACGATGTGATATAGAACTACTGAATGACATTTGCTCTACCTGTTTAAGAGGAATTTCAAATTCATCATAATTCTCTACAGTTTTATAGTCTTGTCTTTTAGCAGACTTGTTGTAAATATTGCTGATGTAACAAAGTAATTCTGATACTTGTGCAAAATTTTCTGCCAAATATTCAAAAATCATTTCGTTTTCACCATGTTCAAGCGATGCCATTTTTTTATAGGATTCAGCACCCATTGATATAAATTCATTCATGGCCACACCATATTCCTCACCAGCTTCAGGGTAAAATCCACACAACATCAGACATTGATCTCCAAGGCGTTGTAGTTTCTCCTCTGTACTTACGAGGTGTTCCTGAGTCTGCTTTTCCTGGAGAACATTAGTTTCTTCCTGTTCAAAACGCATAAATAGCCTAACCAGATAATTTTCAATACCTTGCGGCAATAAGTGGTGTGCATTATGCTCAGCTTGACCTATCAGGGCATGCCAGTGAGCCGTCTCGTTAACTGTGATTGATACTTGCCTCAAAATCTTTCCCTGCATTTCTATTAGGATTACAAGGTTTATCGACATTTAGCTGATATACCTTGAGGACTATTTATACCCAAGTCACCTCAAAATGCAGGATTCGGGGTAATTCAATCCCCAAACACAAGCATTTGTTTTTGGCAGAGTATATATACTCGCAGTACGATTACATGGATGTAATCGAACGAAGCACGACTATAGGTATTATAGGAGGTAGAGCACCAACAATAGGCGCTTTTAGGCAATGTCTGGAACAGTTGCCTACAGGACGTAGGTAAGGAGCGTGGGCAGGATGCGGAAGCTTTACCGAGGAAGCCAAAGCCGAGTTGAGTATACAAATCACTCCATACACATCATCAGCTACACACGGTATACTTTCCGCCTCCTAAAATGGTTTAACTAGATGTCACAAGATAATAAACAAAAAGAAATTTCCGGGGGAGGGAAATTGAGCTTTCAGCAACTGATATTTGAATTGCAGCAATATTGGGCAGACCTTGGCTGCACTATTGCTCAGCCCTATGACATGGAGATGGGCGCAGCAACCTTTCATCCAGCTACATTTTTAAGAGCAATCGGACCAGAACCCTGGCGGGCAGCTTATGTGCAACCGTGCCGACGCCCAACTGATGGGCGCTATGGTGAAAACCCGAACCGACTTCAGCATTATTATCAATTTCAGGTGCTGTTAAAGCCTTCGCCGGATAATATTCAGCAACTCTATCTGGATTCTCTTAAAACTATTGGCATTGATACTGAAGCACATGATATTCGTTTCGTTGAAGACAATTGGGAATCACCGACTTTAGGCGCCTGGGGGCTGGGCTGGGAAGTCTGGCTGGATGGAATGGAAATCAGCCAATTTACCTACTTTCAACAAATCGGTGGACTGGATTGCAAACCGGTAACAGGTGAAATGACTTATGGTTTGGAACGTATAGCCATGTGTTTGCAAAATTGCAATAATATTTTTGATCTAATCTGGACTCAAAATGATGAACGCACAGTAAGTTACGGCGATATTTATCATCAGAATGAAGTCGAAATGTCCCGTTATAATTTTGAACTAGCGAATACTGATTCAATGTTGAAATGGTTCGATACTTGTGAAGAGGAATGCATTAATCTCATTAACGAAGATTTACCTTTGCCCGCATATGAAATGGTAATGAAGGCCTCACATGCCTTTAACCTACTCGATGCACGCGGCTCTATTTCGGTAACAGAACGCCAGGCATACATATTGCGCGTAAGACATATGTCCAGAGCCGTAGCAGAGAAATATTTTGAACGCCGTGAAGCACTGGGTTTCCCTTTAAACAAATAAAGATTGCCACAGAGAACACGGAGGTGATTAAATTTATGAAACACAAATTTAATCTTTTTATTATTAATTATTCCTCAGTGAACTCTCTGTTCTCTGTGGCAAAAAAGTAAATAATGGATACAAAAGATTTATTAATCGAAATCGGGACTGAGGAATTACCGCCAAAGTCACTGAAAAAATTGGCGACTGCTTTTAAAGAAGAAGTCAGTCAATCTTTACAGGAAAAGGATCTGAAATTTAGTGAAGCAAATTGGTATGCAACGCCCCGTCGACTTTCAATTCTGTTGAAACAACTTGAAATAACTCAAGAAGATAAACAACAACAACGTCGTGGTCCTGCACTGTCAGCCGCATTTGATGATGAAGGTAAAGCAACACGAGCAACCGAAGGTTTTGCCAAATCTTGTGGTGTAGAAGTAGAGCAGCTTGAACAACTAGAAACGGACAAAGGCACTTGGTTGGCCTTCAATGCTGTGTTGAAGGGAAAACAAACGACTGAGCTTTTGCCAGCAATGATTGAAACTGCCTTAAGTCGTTTACCTATAGCCAAACGCATGCGCTGGGGCAATAGTGAAATTGAATTTGTACGTCCGATAAAATGGGTATTAATTTTATTTGGTGATGATGCAATCAACTGCGAAATCATGGGTGTTACTTCAGGAAAGGAAAGTTACGGTCATCGTTTTCATCACCCTGATGCAATAACAATAAAAAAACCAGAGAATTATATTGATAGATTAAAACAGGAAGCTCACGTATTAGCAGATTACAATGAACGCCGTAGCTTGATTCAAACTCAAGTTATAGCAATTGCAGAAAACAAAGGTGGTAAGGCTGTCATCGATTCTGATTTACTTGATGAAGTTACCTCTCTGGTTGAATGGCCTGTTAGTTTTTCCGGCGAGTTCAACTCTGATTTTCTTAAATTACCTAAAGAAGTATTAATTTCCTCGATGCAAGACCATCAGAAATATTTTCCTGTCGTTGATGAGCAAGGAGAACTACTTCCCTGCTTTATTAGTGTTGCTAATATTGAAAGTAAAAATCCAGAATTAATTAAACAAGGTAATGAACGTGTTATACAACCCAGGCTGAGTGACGCTGCCTTTTTTTGGGATCGGGATTTAAAACACGGGTTAGCAAATCATATTGAATCATTAAAAAAGGTAGTTTACCAAAAACAACTGGGCACGCTTTATGAAAAGTCGGAACGTCTTCTCAAAACAGCTTCAAGTCTGGCAAAGTCTCTGAATGTTGATGTCAATGCAGCCAAACGCGCTGCTGAATTGTGCCTTTGTGATTTGCTTACTGAAATGGTGTCTGAATTTCCTGCATTACAAGGCACCATGGGACGTTACTACGCTGAAGCTGATGGTGAAAATACCGATGTTGCCACAGCATTAGAAGAATATTATCAACCACGTTTTGCCGGTGACAAATTGCCTGTAACAACATTGGGTCAATGCCTGGCGGTAAGTGAAAAGATTGATAGTCTGGTTGGCATATTCTCCATAGGTAAAGCACCAACCGGTGATAAAGATCCATTTGCTTTGCGCCGTTCAGCAATTGGACTATTACGAATAATTATCGAATGTGAACTGGATATTGATTTGAAAGAATTGATTTCATTAGCAGCATCAAATTATCCAAAGGAAATCGACTCAAAAAAACAGACTGATAATGTCTTTCACTTTTTAATGGAGCGTCTACGACGTTATTATCTGGATGAAGGTGTTAATCCTGATACATTTGAATCCGTGCTCGCTATTAATACAAACAAACCGCTTGATTTTCATCAGCGACTAACGGCTGTCACTGAATTCAGAAAACTGACAGAAGCCGAAAGTTTGGCTGCGGCAAATAAACGTATCAGTAATATACTTAAAAAATCTGATGCAACCTATACTAAAAAAGTAGATGATAATCTACTTACCGAAGAATCAGAGATCACGCTGGCAAATTCATTAAACAATTATCAAAAACGCCTTGCGCCGATGATAGAAAGCCGTGATTACAAATCAGCATTAACGGAATTAGCTGGATTACGCGAAAATGTAGACGATTTTTTTGATAACGTCATGGTGAACTGTGATGATGATGCTATTAAAATGAATCGACTGGCTTTACTAAATAATCTAAGTGCATTATTTCTACAAACAGCAGATATTTCTAAACTACAGGGTTAACTATGGCGCTTATCATTCTTGATCGAGATGGTGTAATTAATGAGGAATCCGATGACTACATCAAATCACCGGACGAATGGCAACCCATCGCTGGAAGTCTGGAAGCCATTGGCAAACTTTCACACAACGGGTATCAGGTTGTTATTGCAACAAATCAGTCCGGCATAGCTAGAAAATTATTTACCATTGAGACACTCAATGCCATCCATATAAAAATGAGCACACATCTTTCCCAGTTTGGTGGAGTCATTGATGCGATATTCTTTTGTCCGCATTTACCAAAAGATGATTGTTCTTGTCGCAAACCCAAACCCGGACTTTATTTCGATATCTCGGAACGACTACGAAACCCGTTAAATAAAGTTTATTGTGTTGGTGACAAAATGACTGACATAAAAGCCATTCAAAGTGCCGGGGGCAAACCAATACTGGTTCGTACCGGCAAAGGGCAATCCGAGATTGATCAAGGTCTGGTCCCGGATGGAACTCCTATTTACGATAGCCTCGCTTCTTTTGTAAACGAGATAGTCATTGTAAATAAATAAATGTTGTTTTTTCGTTCCCTGTTTTTTTACATTGGGCAAATCGTTAGTATTTTACTTTTCGTGCCACTAGGTGTTATTGCTTTTCCATTAAAATTTGAAACACGGTATTACCTGGTAAGCCGATGGACGGCTTTCAATCTTTTCTGGTTAAAAATCTGTTGCGGAGTAAGTTACAAGATAGAAGGTCTGGAGAATATTCCGGATAAAGCTTGCATCGTAATGTGCAATCATCAATCCGCTTTCGAAACATTAGCATTACAACTCATCTTCGTGCCACAGGTCTGGATACTAAAACGAGAATTATTAATGATACCGATTTATGGTTGGGGTCTAGCCTCTATGCAACCAATTGCTATTGATCGCGGTTCAGCAATCAAATCATTTCGACAAATCGTTAAACAAGGTTGCCAAAAATTAAAACAAAACCGATGGGTCATTATCTTCCCTGAAGGAACGCGTGTTGCCCCGGGTGAAAAAGGCAAATATTTACCTGGTGGTGGGCTTCTTGCTGAAAAGTCCGGCGCCAAGGTCATTCCCGTGGCACATAATGCCGGTTGTCTCTGGCCCCGAAATAGCCTGATTAAAAAACCGGGCGAGATCAGCATAGTAATTGGTCCAGCCATCGACAGCGTGGGTAAAACTGCAAAACAGATCACGAAAGAAGTTGAAACATGGATAGAAGATACCGTTAAATCACTTCCCAACCCTGAAAGCAAAAATATCTGAACCATACCCAAAATCACCTCAACTCTACCTCATATGTTTTGACGGGATACATATAGTTTTATAAAAAAGCTTTTCTCTGATTTCTAAATTGTTAATTATTCAGTTATTTTCTCTTGCTGAAACGGGTTTCTGACAACATACTCTTATTAGAACCAATGAAGGAGTAAGTATGATGTCTATCGAACTACTCATTAAATTTCTTGGCTGGACTGCTGTACTTAATTTTGCATTATTAATATGGTGGGGACTCTTTATCCTCTTTGCCCATGACTGGGTTTATCGCCTACATACCAAGTGGTTTTCTCTAAGTAAAGAACAATTTGATGCAGTGCATTATGCAGGTATCGCTTTTTATAAAATGGGTCTTCATCAAATCGAGTGGGTAGAGATCATCGGTTTACCCCTTCTGG
>CAYTIZ010000141.1:0-6139 GCA_964437885.1 uncultured Enterobacteriaceae bacterium | reverse complement strand
TTAATGCAGGGTGAACCAGAAATAATTCTTACTGCAAATATAGGTTGTCATCAACACTTGCAACAAGTTAGCCCAGTGCCAGTAAGGCACTGGATAGAGGAAGTCGCTGAATTAATAGACTAGTTATGTAACTCGTGAGCTTAAATCATTAAAAATAGCCACAGAGGAAAAAGAGAGCATAGAGAAAATCAAACCAATAATTCTTTTTAATTTACTCTTCTCTGTGTCCTCTGTGTCCTCTGTGTCCTCTGTGGCATGTTAGTTCTAATCAGTTTACCGTGTGCCAAGTACCATCCGCTTGCCGACAAGCAGTTCCGCGTACCACTTCTGCACGGCCTTCAATAACAGCTTCAGTTGTGTAATCACGGCATGGGCCTGATGCTTCTTCGTAGGTACTAGTGGGTGTTACTTTGTAGTCGACACCTGTATCGGGATTGTTCCAGGCGACGGTTGTTCCCGTCGGACTTGTTTCAAGAGTACTGTTTGCACGGCGACGATCCAGTTCATCCATGTTTTCACCAAGACTACCTCCAAGATAACCACCTAATAATGCACCTATCGCGACAGCTGCAAGTTGTCCGGTTCCATTTCCAATTTGACTACCAACATAGGCTCCTGTGCCAGCCCCAATTAATGTTCCAACATCTTGTTTGGTTGGATTACAAGCTGAAAGCATTACCACACTGGCAATGAGGCCAAGATGAGCTAGTTTATTCATGCTATATACTCCCAAAAATATTTATGATGTATTTTTGGAATTAGAGCAGAAGCTTTGTACTAGAGTTCAGAAGAAATTCAGAAATGTTAAATAATTAAGCCGTTTTAGGAATTTATCCTAAAACGGCTTAATTTATGAATGCTAATTATCTGTTTTTTGAAAAGGCAATCTATTCGATTACCAATACACCGCCCGATTCTTCATCATCAGTATCACTGAAAATATCATCGTAACCTGTGACCGGTGGGTTGCCATCGTAGATGAGAAATTCACGTTGTTGCAGATGAGCTTCGCGCGTGAAGGCATAAGGATCAATGGCTGCTTCATCACGAATATTTGATGCTTCCAACAGGTTTGCTCGTTCATTGATGGCATGAAGTGCAGCGACTGGATACAGCACGGTATTGGTAATATAGAAAAACGGGTTTAAAAGAGTGCTTGGGACATAATCAGCCGAATCACGTACAGTGTTCGGGCCCGCCAGTGGTATATAAAGGTAAGAGCCTATATCAAATCCCCATACAGCAAGTGTTTGACCAAAATCTTCATCGTTTTTAGGCATGCCCGCACCAGTGGAAACATCAAACAAACCCGCAATACCAAAAATTGAATTATAGGTAAAACGAAGCATGTCAGTGAGACCCTGATCAAATTTACCTTGTAAAAAGCCATTTAAAATGACATTGAGATAAGTCAGGTTATCGAAAAAGTTAGTCACACTGGTTCTGATAACCGCAGGGGTCATTTCCACATATGTTTCAGCAATTGGCTTCATCAGGTGTTTGTCTAACGTTTCATTGATATCAAAAAACACACGGTTTGCTGGTTCGATAGCATCATTACTGCCAACGCCATCCGAAGTTTGTGTTGTAGCACAACCTGCCGCAATAGACAGAATGCCAATAAAAATAAGGTGCTTTGATAAGCTAATAAAATGCGATCCAGTCATCTTGCTTCTCTCGTGTAATCTCTTAGCGTGTAACTAATTAGTAACGGCGGATACTGCCATACCTTAATCGGTGAGACAATTTATAATATCGTTTATTGTGACGTTTTTGGCTGTAAGTCACTGATTTTTCCTTTCATGCTCCCAATCAGGCTATCAAAACCCTTATCTTTAATTACCGATGAATATTCTGCCCGTTTCAAAGACAAGTCGTTAATGCCGTTAGCAATGACGCTAATAATTTTCCATTTTCCATTATCATTTTGGACAATGTAATTAAAGGAAACCGGTGTGTGGTCGGTTTGTATTAACTCAGTTTTTACCAGAAACCGGTTCTTTTTCATCGGTTCAATAGAGATATTCCGAAATGATTCCCCGTTAAATGAATCAAAACGATTAACGTAAGTTGATATCGTCAAGCGATTAAACAAGGCTATAAAATCAGTTTTTGCTTTTTCGTCAAGTGATTTCCAGTATCGACTCAATACCACTCTGCAAATTAATGCAGTATTGAATCTTTTAGTGATGACGTTCTCCATGAGTGCATAACGTTCCTGAAAGCTGGATGAGTTAGCGCTTTCCATTATACGAATTAATGTGTCATGCAACTGATCTACAGGGGCCTGTATTTCCTGTTTTTGTTCGATCTCAGCCCAAAGCAGATTTGCTGAAAAGAACAGATAAATGCCAAACAATATCTTGAAGATGGGCTGAATCTGGTAATCTTTTGATTTCATTTGTTTAAATCTGTTTTTATTAATATTTAATCTATTGACGATATTTTGTCGCATTTGGTTCAACTAAAGAACCTCAATTGTAATAACGACCTTTCCAGTCTGCACCTTTACCAAAATAGTAACGATATGCTGAACTCCATGTCATAACAAGGTATAACACGCCGACAAATGGTAATACCAGTGCATATACAGGATTCATTGAATAGTAGCGTAAGGTGGGTAGGTAACATATGACTTGTAAGCCAAGTATGAACAAACCGACAGTAAAAATAAGGTTTTGGCTTTGTAGCAGCGCTGCAATAGGGAGTCCAAATGCAGTAACCATCAGCAAGGTACAAAGTAATAGCAACAAGGGAGAATAGAAGAGTTGTGTATACGCCGTTCGGGCAACCATTAGCCAAATACTTGCAAGTGTATTGTAACTGCGAATACTGATGGCCGAATGAGTCATGCCCGTCCATATTTTATGTTTTTTCTGTTTCACTTGTTTGGCCAGTGAGCAGTCATCAATCAACGCATCTTTAATACAGTTAAAACCGCCTAATTCTTCAAGAATCTTTGTTTCAATAAAAATAAAACCGCCTGCCGCAGCGGCAATCCATGAATTTGCTTTGTTTGAAAGGTGAAATGGGTAGAGTAATTTGAAGAAAAAAACAAAAGCGGGCATTAATAGTTTTTCCCAAAATGAGTGCATTTTTAGAAAGGCCATTAATGAGAGCATTTGTAACTGTTCGTCTTTTACTTTTTCCAAAACGACAGGAATAAGATTTTTTTTCAAAACAATGTCGGCATCCAGCAAGATAAGATAGGCTGTTTCGACATGCTGCCATCCTTGTTCCAGGGCCCACAGTTTGCCACTCCATCCTTCAGGCATTTCAGTTCCAGAAACAATGGAGAGCTTATCGAGCTTGATTGATTTTGCGAGCTCGACAGTGTTATCGGTAGACTGATCATCTACCAAAATGATGTTTAAATTGTCGCCCTGATCTTTAAGTGCGGAAAGTGTCTCTGCTATGGTTAATGCTTCGTTCCTGGCTGGAATAAGTACCGTGATATCAGATAAATCACGGTTCTGTATGGATGACTGGCTATCGAGAGATTCTCGTGTGCTCCACGGGCGCCAGGGCAAGAGAAGAATAGATACCCAGATCAGCAATCCTGGCAAGACTGCCAGGAGAGAAGGTTCCATTAACCTAGACTCCGTAGTTGGACTGCGTGTAGAGTGGTTCTGCTTGCTTGGCTGGCGTAGTGAAAAAATGAGCTAATGGTTGTTCCCTTAGTGAGTTTTTTCATATAGTCAGACGGGCAAGCAGGGCTGCTATACATGCTGTAGCGCCCTCATTTTTAAGACAAATTTAAGTAGCGGCAATATCTTTATTGTTATCAATATTTTAAAGCGTACTCGTAGCGGTCAACTACGGAGTCTAGGTTTAAGCGACTTGTCTACTACTGCTGCAACTCTTTGTCGCTTTGTTTTCTGCAACGAGTTCTGGTTTCGAAATCACTTCTTCTTTATAAAGCGTAGGTAATTCAGGCGCCATTTCACCGTCGGTTTTTGACCCTTTCAGGAATACAGCTAACGCTTTTAATGGATTGTTAACGGTATCATTAACAGCTGTCGCTTCGAAACCGCAATGAACCATACAGTTGTCACACTTAGGGTTGCGACCGGTACCGTAGTTTTGCCATTCAGTTTCTTCCATTAAGCCAGAAAATGTAGAGGCATAACCTTCGCCAACCAACAGGTAGCAGGGTTTTTGCCAGCCAAAGACATTACGCGTGGGATTGCCCCAGGGCGTACATTCATAAGTTTGGTTTCCAGCAAGAAAATCCAGATATAGCGTAGATTGATTAAAGCGCCATTTTTTACCGATACCCAGTTTGAATAAATCACGAAAAAGCTGTTTGCTTTCACGTTTCTTCAGGAAGACATCCTGTTTTGGTGCTCTTTCGTAATGATATCCCGGCGAAATAGTGACACCTTCAACACCCAGGTTCATAGCCATATCCATGAATTCAGCGACTTCATCCGCTGGTTCATTTTGAAACAGAGTACAGTTGATGGTTACGCGGAAACCTTTTTCAACAGCAAGCTTAATGACTTTAATACATTTCTCGTAGACACCTTCCAGACAAACGGAAGCATCATGACGTTTTTCATTGCCATCCAGGTGAATTGAGAGAGTCAAATAGGGTGATGGTGTATATTCATCAATATGTTTTTTCAATAACAGAGCATTGGTGCATAGATAAACAAACTTTTTGCGTTCAACATAACCGGCAACGATTTTTTGCATTTCCTTATGTATCAACGGTTCGCCGCCAGCAATAGAAACAACCGGTGCGCCACATTCATCAATGGCGCTCATGCATTCATCGTAACTCAGGCGTTTATCGAGGATTTCTTTGGGATAATCGATCTTGCCACAGCCAGCACAGGCTAGATTGCAGCGAAATAGCGGTTCCAACATTAATACCAGTGGGTATTTCTTTTCACCACTGAATTTTTTACCGAGGATATATTTACCCATTCTGTATTGTTGAATAAGAGGGACAGCCATTTAAATCGACTCCAGATTATTGGTTTGCATATTAGATATTGGTCATATTCTAGCGGCATTTTGCTAAAAATTGCTAAGATAAGCGATGATCAGATGAATGTACAGTTCAGGTTTGGCTCTGCTTGTCTGATTTGATTTTTATGGTTTATATTTGATCTTGATGGATCTTCTTGCATGGCCTCTTGCATGCTTGGGGGTCACTATTCATAATAAGCCTCTTTCTTAGCCTATAAGTTAATGAATAACGAAATTAACATACCTCTTTTAGACCAAATTGAATATCCGGCAGACTTGAGAAAATTGCCTGAATCGCAATTAGAACAGCTAGTCGAAGAAATCAGATTATTCCTGCTCCACTCTGTTAGCAAGAGTGGTGGACATTTTGCGGCGAGTCTCGGTGTTACTGAATTGACTGTTGCCTTGCACTATTTATATAACACGCCTGAAGATCGCTTGATCTGGGATGTAGGACATCAGGCTTATATTCATAAAATTCTGACTGGTAGAAAAGATCAATTACATAGTATTCGTCAATGGGAAGGACTAGCGCCTTTTCCGAAGCGTGACGAGAGCGAATACGATTGCTTTGGTGTCGGTCATTCAAGTACATCTATTAGTGCTGCTTTAGGGATGTCGATTGCTGCTGCCCGTACGGGTTCTAATCGCAAATGTGTCGCGATTATTGGTGATGGTGGTCTTACTGCCGGTATGGCGTTTGAAGCAATGAATCATGCCGGAGCTCAGCATAGTGATATGTTGGTTATATTGAATGATAACAATATGGCGATTTCACCGAATGTGGGCGCGCTCTCAAATCGTTTTGCACAATTATTATCCGGGAAGATTTATTCCAGCGTCCGTAAGGGGAGTAAAAAAGTATTATCAAATATTCCCAACGCACTCGAAATAGCTAAACGCGCAGAAGAACATGTAAAAGGTTTAATTGTACCCGGTACCTTATTTGAAGAATTTGGTTTTAATTATATTGGTCCAGTAGATGGACATGATATGCATGCGCTATTAGCCACTTTAAAAAATATTAGAGAGCTTGAAGGCCCTCAGTTCTTACACATCATTACCAAAAAAGGTAAAGGTTACGCTCCAGCAGAAGAAGACCCGGTTAAATATCATGGTGTCACGCGATTTGACCCGCATAAAGTTATTGTCACTTCATGTA
>CAYTIZ010000140.1:627-6142 GCA_964437885.1 uncultured Enterobacteriaceae bacterium | reverse complement strand
TTAAGGCTTATAGGATGAATTCATAAGGTGTGTTCAGCGGACGCTTACTCATTAGCAACTTTAAGATTGCTTAAAAAGTCTTGAAACATTTGGGAAATTGACATTACAGCCCTCAAATTTTAATTGTCGATAAAGTATTAAAAACATCCTTGTTTTTAACGATCCATTTGATATTTAGTGATGCCAAATACGATAATCAGCGTGTCACTTTTTCATTAGCTTTTGTTGAGCTTAAAACTCAACTGATAACGATAAAACTCAATATTCTGAGCCACACTTAAAGCACGACGAATTCTCAAGTCATCTTCTAGTGCAATAATCACACCTTTCACTTGCTGATCTGCCTCAGCCAACTCATCTTTGACATAGCCCATATAGCGTTGGATTTGCCCAACCACACGATCACTTGTACGACCACGTTTTAGCTCAACAACAAGCAACGTCTTCTTATCCTTACTGATTGCCAAGATGTCGATAGGTCCTGTATCTGATGGATATTGCTGACCGACCAATTGACCGTCTTCGGTATAGATGTCGTATGTAGCACCTAGCTCTGTTTTAGACCAATTCTCTACCAAGAAATGCTCTAAATGCTTTTCTAAAGCAAAAGCAGTTGGGTCTTCGACCACTTCATCAGGTTCGAGATGCTCAACTGTTTCTTTGCCTTGAATAAGCGATTTAAGCTCTTCTGCATACTTGGTTAGATTACAAACTGTACCCACTGATCCCGATGAGTTTTTTAGCTCTTGAGACATCAATTCTCTAGGTAGAGTCTGTTCAAACCATTCAACTTTTCTACGATGGCTTAACTCACCAGAAGGCACGTAGTAATAGTCTGATATGACTTTACCCACTAAATAATGACCATCTCCACGAGGTGTTAGGATGATATCTCCCTGTTTAATCCCTTTGCAGATGGTATGTAGCATGCCACATGCTAAGCCTGCCGAAATTTTGGTTTTATCAGGTAAAGCATTGAGGTAAACAGGTATAAAACGATGATTAAACTCACGCCAATCATCAGGCAAGTCATGTGTTAAGTCTTGGTCAATGTTCCAGTTGGCGGCAATAAAGCCGCCCTCTAGAAACTCTTGAGCAAATACAGATCTTGCACCCGCCATAATGCGGTAATAGCTAGGTGTTATTTGCATCATTAAGCAGCCACCTTGACACGTTTTTTACCTGTCAAAAGTTGTTGCATGAGTGCTTTTTTCTCTTGCTTTAAGCAATCAAGTTTTTTCTGCAAAGTATCAATTTCTTGATCTGTGAGTGTAATCACCTGCGCAATTTTTTGTTGCTCTGGTTTTTTAGGAACCTTAATCTTTACTGATTTTAGCGCATTTAACGATAATACTTTTTGAGAAGTACCAACACTATAAGCAGAGAAATAGCTTGAATTTCTATTTAGCAAATATAAGAAGAAACTATTATCTCCCTTAGGAAAATGAAAAACAGGATAATATGTACTAATGATGCCTTTAAAAGAATAATCATTTCTATTAAAAAAGAATGACCCATCATCACTTCGAGACCTATAAGTAATATATCCTGAAGGAATGATATTGAATCCAATATTATCTCGCTGTGATATTCGATTATCCCCGAAATATTCTGATTGTTTAATCAAACCTTTGCGTGATGAAGTTAATACCTCGTATTGTTCATTCACAGTAGACTTTTCACTATACTCTTCTATCCAATCACCAAATGAATACAACTGCCAAGCTTCACTAAACTCAACCCCATTTTCATCAAGCAAACGCTTTTTACCCGTCAGCAACTCTTGCATCAATGCTTTTTTCTGCTGTTGGCTATTTTCAAGCAGTTTTTCAGTAGCCGAAATCGCTTGATCCCAAGTTGAAAGGATTTTAGCGATTTTCTTTTGTTCTGATAATGGAGGCACAGGCACCTTATAATCTTTCAGACTCTTCAAACTGATAGCAGGCTGAGCTGTCTCTGTCTTTATTTCACACAGACCATTCTTATCGTAATTATATGCAAGAACCATATTAAAAAACTCCGTAGAGTTTTGTTCCTCATCAAAACTGAGTTTTAGGCAATTTCCCGCAATAATTGATTCTGGATGATCTAGTGGAATAATGGCGCATTTTCCAGCCTGTGCACCAATCTTTGCCATTAAAAGATCCCCTCCTTTAGCAGCACTTCTTCTTTGTTGATCAAAGAGCTCCTTATCCACATAAACATATGATTTAGCAAAAAATTTTCCTGATGTAACAAATCCACTTTGAAGTACTGGAATACCTGATGTTTTATAATGTTCAGATTTTAAATTACTGCCAAAAGGACCATCGACCATCGCATATTTTTGTTTAGAAACTACTGTTCCTAACTTTCTAAATTCCCATTCTTTTGGTAATTTCATTGAGCAACCTCTGTATGAATTACATATTCTAGCTCCTCTAGATATTTCTCCATCTGCACTTCAAGCTCAGCAAGTTGAGTCTTTAAGTGCTCACGCTCAGCACGTACAGCAACCAAATCAATCTCTTCTTCTTCTTCAAACGTATCTACATAACGAGGAATATTTAGGTTGTAATCATTGTCTTTTACTTCTTGTAAAGTCGCCAAATACGCATACTTATCTACACTTTTACGAGCTCGATAAGTTTCAACAATCTTAGTAATGTTCTCTTCGGTTAAGTTATTTTGGTTTTTACCCGACTTAAACTCACGGCTTGCATCAATAAACAAAACCGAATCATCAGACTTTTGCTTTTTGAAAATTAAAATTGCCGCAGGAATACCCGTACCGTAAAACAGCTTTTCAGGTAAACCTATCACCGCATCTAATAAGTTTTCGTTAATCAACTTCTCACGAATCTTCCCTTCAGAAGAACCACGGAATAACACGCCATGTGGAACCACAACGCCCATACGACCCGTAACAGGTTTTAGCGTCTCAATCATGTGAGAGATAAAGGCATAATCACCTTTGGTCTTTGGCGGCAAACCACGACGGAAACGATCAAACTTATCATTTTCAGCTTGCTCATAACCCCATTTATCTAATGAAAATGGTGGGTTTGCTGTCACAATATCGAACAACATCAAGTCGCCATTTTTATCCAATAATTTTGGATTACGAATCGTATCGCCCCACTCAATTTTGTGGTTATCTTCACCATGCAAGAACATGTTCATCTTCGCTAACGACCAAGTCGAACCAATCGCTTCTTGCCCGTAGAGTGCGTATTCTTTGCTGTTGTGATTTGATACAACTTTACGACCACACTTCATTAACAGTGAGCCAGAACCACACGCAGGGTCACAAATACTGTCGCCTTTTTGTGGATCAAGTAACTCCGCAATTAAGTCCGATACTTCAGGTGGTGTATAGAATTCACCTGCCTTTTGACCACCACTTGCAGCAAAGTTTTTGATCAAAAACTCATAACCGTTACCAATCACATCAAGTGAACCCACACGGCTTGGTTTTAGATCTAAATCCTTAGAAGCAAACACTTCAAGCAAGTCTTTGAGAATCGTATTCTTTTGCTTTTCTTCACCTAATTTATCTGTATTAAATGAGATATCTTGGAAAACACTTTTACCTGCATCTTTTAGTTTTGTACCATTCGCTTCTTCAAGTGCATGTAAAGCCATATCGATACGCTCACCATTACCTGGTTCATAGCGACGCTCGTATAAACTATAGAAACTAGACTCACGAGGTAATACAAAACGCTCACTTTTCATCAGTTCTTCAATCAGTTCTGGCTCATCACCATGTTCTTTTTTATAATTATCATAATGATCTTGCCATACATCAGAAATGTACTTTAAAAACAGCATTGTCAAAATAAAGTCTTTATACGTGTCAGCGCTAATCGTGCCACGGAATACGTCACAAGCAGACCAAAGTGCTTTGTTGACTGTATCTTGATTAATTTGAGTAACCATTATTTATTTCCTTTGAGCAGTTGCTGGAACATGCCCATCATCATTTGTTCACGATTTTTAAGTAATTGTTGGGTCAAGATCTGCTCTTGCTCCCAAAGACGGTTTAATTCGATTATGCGTTGCTGAATGTCCAAGCTAGGGACTTCAACCTCAAACTGGTTGACTGTTGATACGCTAAGCATCGGCATCTTAGAACCCTGACTTTCTTTACGTAACTCGTATTGCACATGAGGTTGATTCAAGTACCAGCATAAGTATTCAGGCAGTACATTTTGATTTGGCATCAAAATCAAAAATTGACTGCTCACAATGAGTGGAAGTGCTTTTGATTGATCTAGATGGCCTACAAAATAATGTGCTTTAAGATACTCTCCACGACAGGGCAATAATACAGAGTCAGGCGATACGATTGCGTTATCCTTACCCTGCCAATCAATTTGCGGTAAAGCATCAGCAAAAAGCGTATAGCCACATGTATCCGTTGAAATGTTGCGAATATCTTTGATCTGCAATACATGCGCATTGCCTGAATCAACTTCTTCAATCTTTTCACGGAATGTAAAACCTGTGCGAATCTCTGCAAGATCGCTCAGTTTTACTACGTTCTTTAAATTAGACATAAAAAATACTCTTAAAGCGATTGAACCATCCTTGGCTCAGGCGATTATGTTGCGCTACTTAAATTCTTCCGCAACCAATTAGTCACTTGACTATTGGTATCAAAATTAAGTTTGTGCCAAGCTGCTTCTCCATTAAGCCTTGTAACTAGTAGGCCATCATCACTATCTATTACAGAACGCAATTCATCTCTAATCTGTACAGCAGTTTTTGCTGTAACCACTATCCAACAAGATTCTAAGGGATGACACCAATCATCATAAGACTTAATTTTTTGATAGAGCGCATCATAATTACGTTGTTTACGCAGGTCATAATTGATCTGATATACTTTCATTGTTCGATTCCTTAATGGTTCACGTCGTTAACAAGTTGAGAACATGGCGGCAGGCTGCAACCTGTCGCCAAATCCAATCCTGAACAATCACAGATTTAATACAGTAGAACACCTATGACTAATCATTGATTTAAGATTAGCCTGTAGTTTCTGACATGTCAAGAATAATTTTTACAGTAGATAATCTATGATATAAATAATTGCGCTATCTGAATAACCATTAGAATACCTTTCCCCTTTATAGCTTCACTAGCTGGAAAAATGCATGAGGCGTCATAAAGTGACGTTCTGAATGCTATACAAACTCCCTGCCACCATCTCTTAGAATTTCCCATAAACCAATCTTAAAATTAGTATTTAATAAAATGACAGCTTATGTGTCGTAAAACTCTAAAAATGACAATAGTTGTGTCGCTTAAATTGTCATTATGTGTCGCAAGAATCTCTAAGCTTTTGAATTTCTGAAATGGGAAATGACAACTTATGTGTCGCGTGACGTTTAGGGTATGGTCTATTAATACATTTATTATTAGATCACTCTGCTACAAAATTTTAGTTAGACCACCTAAGCAATTTAAGTTTAATAAGTTTAATAAGTTTAATAAGTTTAATAAGTTTAATAAGTTTAATAAGTTTAAT
>CAYTIZ010000140.1:0-527 GCA_964437885.1 uncultured Enterobacteriaceae bacterium | reverse complement strand
AAGTTTAACTGCTATAAAGTGGTATTGTTCACTAGTACACTCATTTATGAAGGATTAAAGGTAACCATCCGATAAAGCACCCAACACATCCCTCGCTTCAGTAGCTTTGCAGTAAGTACTAAATTCAAATCCCGTATGTAGATATATTCGCCTTTTGGATGGAGAACAAGCTCTGCACCACCAAAGCCCACATTTATTACATTGCCTTACCCTGCAACGTTTAATCCATCCATTACAGCAATACTACCCGTTCACATTACTTTATCTCGGCTGATAATCAGCGTAGTAACTTTAGCCAATCTCGCTGCAATTTCCATGTCAGGAATTTGTCCACTTATTCCAATGATGATGAGAACTGCAGCATTGACTTAGATCGCCAGTGCTCAGTACTGGCCATCATGTAGCTTTTATCGCTTTAGCGCCTTAACTTATTTAAGTGGCGTAACTTACACAACTTATGCATCCTATTTAAGTGACCTCAGTTATAGTATTCCGTGTCAGGAATCTGTCTACTTATCAGCGTCCGC
>CAYTIZ010000139.1:0-6460 GCA_964437885.1 uncultured Enterobacteriaceae bacterium | reverse complement strand
TTTAAAGAAATTAAGTACATCCATCGTTTACCTCAACCTTGTTCTAGTTAATGTATAACCAGTATACTAAACTAGTGTACGTGAGTCAACGGGATAAACGCCAGTATTAACCTCAATTATTTGATTTAATTAAATAAT
Source organism: uncultured Enterobacteriaceae bacterium (assembly GCA_964437885.1). Taxonomy (GTDB): domain Bacteria; phylum Pseudomonadota; class Gammaproteobacteria; order Eutrophobiales; family Eutrophobiaceae; genus UBA7359. The sequence goes on along the minus strand of CAYTIZ010000139.1, from coordinate 6,322 downwards.
TTATTGTAATTATTGCTTGTTTGTTGTGCCACAATATCAAATTCGACTTCTTTTAAAGTCGCGATGAATTCAGCGACGTGACGCACATAGGCCGGCTGGTTTGTTTTTCCTCGAAATGGCATCGGTGCCAAATAAGGAGAATCTGTTTCTACTAACATTTTTTCTAATGGGACTAATTTAGCCACCTCTTGTAAATCTTTGGCATTTTTAAAGGTTACAATTCCTGAAAATGAAATGAGGAAATTCATATCCATTGCTGCCTGAGCTGTCTCCCAATCATCTACAAAACAATGCATAACGCCACCAACGCTATCCGCGCCCTCTTCTTTTAATATCTTGATAACGTCATCTTTTGCTTCTCTAGTATGGATGATTAAAGGCTTGTTGAGTTCTTTTGCAGCGGTAATATGCGTACGAAATCGATCACGTTGCCACTCAAGATCACCTTCGCTACGAAAATAATCCAGCCCAGTTTCGCCTATTCCAACGACTTCGTCGGCGCTGGCTAGAGATAAAATATCATCAACTGAGGCTTCTTTATTTAGTTCTGTATTAGGATGGATACCAACGGAGGCCGAAACCATCTCATGTTGTTTGGCTAATTCGATAATATCTGGTGAGCCATCGAGGTCGATAGCAACACATAACATGTGGGAAATATCATTTTCTTTGGCGTTATTTAATATGTCATCAACAGACATATTTTCGCTTAATAAAGGGATATGACAGTGAGAATCTATCAGAGATGACACGTGGAAATGCTATTAATTCAGTTAGTTACGAATGCTATTTATCAGGCTCACATAGTGTGAGTGGGGCGATCAGATTTTAGTGCGCCTGCAAGTTGTTTTTCGATTTTGCTTTTGGTTGCGCCCTTATCAAGTTCGCTAAATTGAACGCCGATTCCTGCTGTTTTATTTCCCTGAGCACCTTTTGGCGTAATCCAGACAACTTTACCTGCAACAGGCAATTTATCCTTACTATCGGTGAGGGTTAATAACATGAAGACCTCATCACCCAATTTGTAGGCTTTTGCAGTAGGAATGAAAAGTCCGCCATTTTTCACAAATGACATGTAAGAAGCGTAAAGCGCACTTTTGTCTCTAATGGTTAGAGATAAAATACCTTGTCTAGCATCACGGCCTACAGCCATTTATGTTACTCCTACAAAATATTAACGTGCTGTTTCGGGTTTATTCCAATTCACTACAATTTCTTCAAATAGACTTAGAACATTGTAATTCATTGGCGCAGTCGATTGTTGGTATTTAAATAATACAAAATCGTAATTCCTGACTAATGCGATCAAGTCTAATGAATTTACAAGGTCTTGCAAGTCTTCTTTCAAGTCAAGATTCACCAGGTTTGCCTGTTCACGGAGTAATTTCAGACGGATAAGATCCTGAATTAGACGCATTAAAGCGATAAATATGTTTTCGATGCCTAATGCTTGCCAATGTGCTGCTATTTGTACTGGATCACAGTTTTTTCGACTCAATAATTTCAAGTCTTCGAGTAAGGCATGTCGATGCTGTAATTGTCCCTCTTCAACCAAGCTCAACGCCTTTAATGGTCCACCAGCAGATAAGCGTAACAATAATTCTGCAGATAAGTCTGAATTAACAGACTGATCATCGAGCCATTTTATTGCGGTTTGATCGAAAGCAGCGTCAAAGTCTATTCGTTGGCAACGACTTCTGATCGTTATCGGTAAGTTTGATGGCCGGTGGCTCAACAGGAATAACATAGATTGAGAAGGTGGTTCTTCCAGAGTTTTTAACAAGGCATTGGCTGTTGCACGATTCATGGCATCAGCTGGTTCAATAATAGTGATTTTCAAATTTCCGGAAAAACTTTTTAATGTAACGTAATCAATTAATTCCCGGATTTGAGCTATTTTGATTTGTTTGCCCTCTTCTTCAGGTTCAATGATTAATAAATCAGGATGCGTACCCGCGCTAAATAGTTGGCAACTCTGACAAGTGCCACACGCATTTTCAGAATCAATAGCTTTAGATAAACACAACATTTGCATAGCAAACGTTTGTGCAAACTGATTGAGTCCAATTCCTTCCGGACCACACAACAACAAGGCATGAGGAAAACGATCTTGTTGCTGTAATTCCAACAAACGTCGTTCTTGTTTTTCTTGCCAAGGATAGATTTTTAACATCGATAACTACTAGCCTAAATATTCTTTTAAAATATTCTGGATTTGTTGTTTAACATTATCAAATGGTTGTGAAGCATCAATTATGCGAAAACGTTCGGGTTCATTTTCAGCTCTTTGCAAATAGCATGTGCGTATTCGTTCAAAAAAACTAATCTCTTCCTGTTCAAAGCGATCAGTCTCGCTGCGATTACTGGCGCGTCGTAAGCCAGCCTCAACGTCAATATCAAATAATAAAGTCAGCTTAGGTTTTAAGCCTTGCTGCACCCAATCTTCAAGTGTTTGAATACGTGAAGATTCAATTCCCCTGCCAGCACCTTGATAAGCAAAGCTGGCATCGGTAAAACGATCGCAAATCACAACTTTGCCAGAAGCCAATGCCGGCGTAATCACTTCATTAATATGTTGCGCTCTGGCGGCAAACATTAATAATAATTCGGTATCATTTGTTACCGCGACATTTTTCTTATCTAAAAGTATTTCTCTAATTTGTTCGCCTGTTTTTGTACCACCAGGCTCTCGTGTTTGTAAAACGTTATTTCCTGCTTCGGAAAGTATTTCTGCAATATAGGCCATCAAGGTACTCTTCCCTGCACCCTCGATGCCTTCTAATGTTATGAATAAGCCTTGTTGCATGACTACTTTCCTTTTTTTAACTGATATTTTGCAACGGCACGATTATGTTCTGTCAGGTTCTCAGAGAAATAATGTGAGCCATCGCCTTTGGCAACAAAATAGTAGGATTTTCCGTCTTCTGGATGTAATGCTGCATAAATCGCTTCACGACCAACCAATGATATTGGACTAGGCGGCAAACCTCTATAACGGTATGTGTTGTACGGCGAATCAATATCCAGATCCTTTTTTCGTATGTTCCCATTAAATTGCCTGCCCATAGCATAGATAACTGTCGGGTCTGTTTGCAACTTCATTTTTTTATTCATACGGCGTACAAATACACCGGCGATGGCACCACGCTCACTGGCCAATCCAGTTTCTTTTTCAATAATAGAGGCCATAATTAAAGCCTCATAGGGGCTTTGATAAGGTAAATTCGGATCACGTTGTTGCCATTCTTCATCTAATACATCTTGTAGTCGCTGATAAGCTCTTTTCAAAAAATCGACATCACTCGTTCCTTTTGGAAAATGATAGGTGTCTGGAAAAAATAATCCTTCTGCTATAGTTTCTGAATAAGCTAATTCTTTCATTAAAGTATCAGGCTTATAACTATTTAAACGTTTCTCTAAAATGTCATTCGATTTTATTGCTTGCAGCATTTCATGTATTTGCCAACCTTCTATCAAGGTCATTGAATATTGAACAACCTTGCCCGACACAAAAATGTTTAGCAGCTCATCTGGCAAGAGTCCTGGAGTCAGACTGTATTCACCAGATTTAATTTTATTAGCACGATCTGAACAACGAGCCAATATTTCTAAATATCTGTTTTTTTTTGTTATTTTTTCTGATTTAAGCTTTTTATTTAAATCAGAAAAGCTAATGCCGGGCTCAATGGTAAAAACAATATTTTGCTCTATGTTTAATGGCGTTTGCAGGAACTCCTGATAATCCAGATACAGTAGAGTACCTGTAACTAAAGAAAAGAATAAAATAAGTGATGTCAGTCGTAAAAGACGTTTTAACATGGTAAAGATATATAATTTTTCTCTTGTAATGCCTGCATTATCTGCCGTGTGTTTTTACCAACAGAAAGTATTTTTTCACCTATCGTATTTACAGGCCATACACCAATAACGCTGTTGCAAACAAAAATTTCATCTGCCTTCATTAATAATTCTATTGAAAACTTTTTAAGTTCCACATCAATATTTAAATCCGCTGCGAGCTCTATTACTTTATTTCTGATGATTCCGTCTACACCGCATGCCGACAAATCAGGCGTGATCAAAATATTATTAGCCAGATAAAAAAGATTACTCATTGTGCCTTCGACAACATTCCCTTCCTGATCCATGACAATGCCTTCCGCAATCGAATCATCTGTCCATTCTGATCGTGCTAATACTTGTTCCAGCCGATTTAGATGTTTAATGCCAGCTAATGTTGAATTTTGAGAATAACGATAATCGCACAGACGAACCTTGATTCCCTCTGAATAGTTTTCGTCGGGGTATTTCGGCCATGGATAAAGAGAAATTATTCTGCTCGGATCATCTAAGTCCGGCAAAGCGTAACCACGACCACCCTGTCCTCGTGTGATAATAATTTTAATAACGCCACGATCAATGGAATTTATCAGGCTGGTTGCTTCATCTTTTAAAATCGTACTGTCAGGAAAGGAAATATTTAATCGTTTACAGCCCTGTTCTAAACGATCCAGATGCTCACTCCAACAAAGCAATGAACTCGCTTTAACGGCAATCGTTTCAAACAAGCCGTCGCCGTATTGCAAGCCACGGTCATTAATACTGATCTCGTTACAAGATTGGCCGTTGACTAGAAACATACGGGGATCGCAACAGAACTGAAATAAGTTAAACGTGAAAGGTGAAAGGTGAAACGAAAATACAGAAATGATTTACATGTTATTGAACTATGCATTTCACCTTTCACACTTCACCTGTTAGATTTTTTTAAATATAAGCGAACCGTTGGTGCCGCCAAAGCCAAATGAATTTGAAAGTGCTGTTTCTATTTTCATTTCTCGCGCTGTATGTGGAACATAATCCAGATCGCATTCAGGGTCAGGATCGTCGAGATTAATGGTTGGAGGTGCGACTTGATCGCGAATAGCTAATACGGAGAATATCGCTTCAACACCGCCTGCGGCTCCCAGTAGATGTCCTATCATTGATTTAGTTGAACTCACTGCCAATGATTTTGATTCATCATTAAAAACACGTTTAACCGCGATTGTTTCTACTATATCACCTGCTGGAGTTGAGGTGCCATGAGCATTTATATAATCAATCTCATCAGTATTTACAGCACCATTTTTTAACGCATTTGCCATACATGATGCTGCGCCTTCTCCATTTTCTGAGGGGGCAGTGATATGAAAAGCATCACCACTCATGCCGTAACCTGAAAGCTCGGCAAGTATATTTGCACTACGTTTTTTCGCATGTTCGTATTCTTCAAGAACCATAACGCCCGCACCATCGCTTAAAACAAAGCCATCTCGGCCTTTGTCCCATGGACGACTGGCACGTTGCGGTTCATCATTTCTACTGGATAGTGCTCGAGCTGAAGCAAACCCAGCCAGGCATGTTTGAGAGGTAGACATTTCTGCGCCACCCGCAATCATGACATCAGCATCGCCATATTCGATTAAACGCGCAGCATCACCAATATTATGTGTTCCTGTCGTACAAGCCGTGACAATGGCGTAATTAGGCCCTTTTAAGCCATACATAATGGATAAGTGGCCTGAGATCATATTGATGATGTTACTAGGCACAAAAAAGGGAGATACTTTTCTAGGCCCGCCTTTATCGAAAGCTCGCGTGCCTTTTTCAATACCGGGCAAGCCACCAATGCCTGAGCCTATTGCCACACCAATTCGAGCTGCATTTTCTTCAGTGACTTCCAGTCCAGAATCCTTAATCGCCTGAATACCGGCAACAAGCCCGTAATGTATGAACGGATCCATTTTCTTTTGCTCTTTCTTTGGAATGTAGTCATCCAATTCCAGATTGCGAATAGAACCACCTATACGGGTACTAAATTCTGTTGTATCAAAGTATTCAAGCGGCGCAATACCGCTTTTACCTGCAAGAATATTCTCCCAGGTATCATCAACATTATTTCCTACAGGTGTCACCATGCCTAAACCAGTGACAACTACACGTCGCTTACTCACTTTAAATTATTACCTATTTTTAATTAAGGAACATTTCTGGAACACCGTTCTCGCACATCCATTGGCTTTGGCATCCTCGATTGTTGTTCCAGACACAATTCTACCTCCCCCATCCTTGGGGTCGTGCGTCGCTCTCGGTAATTGCTCCTCGGCTCTAGCTTCCTCGGCAATTGCTCCTGCATTGCTCTACTACGTCACATCCCTGTGACTATGCTTCGCACTACCTCCTAAATCCATTTAGTCGTGCATCGCCTAAAGCGCCTACTGTTGGTACTCTACCAACTACATCCGTGTAGATGTCCCGGCGCAACTCTACCTCGGTCTCC
>CAYTIZ010000138.1:0-6493 GCA_964437885.1 uncultured Enterobacteriaceae bacterium | reverse complement strand
GTCTTCAAGCACAACCGTATTTGAAGAAGAAGCCTTATTGGGGCAATCATTTTTGGGCTAAGGGCTACTTCGTTGATAGGGTAGGAATAGATGCTGATATGATCCGAAAGTATGTAAAATATCAGAAAAAGTTAGAGAACAATCTAGAATTAGATTTTGACTGAAGATGAATGAAAGGCGACGACATAGCGAGCCTTCTATGAGGGTTCGCTTAACACGCCCTTCCAGGGCGAAGTCAAAACCACGTTCTTAGAACGTGGATTCTTTACTTAAAGTGAAATTCATATAGAAATTCGATCAGCTGTTAAACTTGACAGTTTTCCGGCTAGGGTAAATTGCCAATGCACTATAAACAACTGAACGAAGATGAACGATACCAAATATACATGTATATGAAAGCAGGAGTACTACCATGATATTTCATCAATTATTTGAAGAACTCAGTAGCACCTATACTTATCTGATTGGCTGTGAAGAAACGGGTCAGTCAGTATTGATTGATCCGGTCTATCCTTCATGGGAAAGGGATCTGGCAGAAATCAATAGGCTTGGTTTGAATCTGAAATATACCATTGAGACCCATATTCATGCCGACCACATTACCTCTGCTCTCAAATTAAAAGAGGAAACAGGCTGTCAAATGATCTTCCCGGTAACATCGCAATGCGAGTGTCCTGATGTAAGGGCTGAAGAAGGTATCCCCATTACATTCGGAAGTATTAATCTTGAACCGATATTTACTCCTGGGCATACCGACGATCATTTCTGCTACCAAACAGGAGAAAAGGTCTTAACAGGTGATGCCCTACTGATCGATGCCTGTGGGCGAACTGATTTTCAAAATGGCAATGTGGCAGAACTTTATAAAAGTGTAAGGGAAAAATTATTTGCCCTGCCCGAGGACACTCTGGTTTATCCTGGACATGACTATAACCAACGACATGTTTCTTCGATCTTACAGGAAAAACAGCGCAACCCAAGATTGGGTGGTGATCGCAGTCTTGCAGAATTTACCGAAATCATGGATAAGTTGAACTTGCCCTATCCGAAATTTATTAATCATGCAGTACCTGGTAATCAAAAATGTGGAGTATGTCCTTCCAATTTGTCTGAAGACATGGCGGCCTACTGTAAACAAATGACTGACAGTCCACAGGGTTAAGTCATGCTAACTGTTTTTTTGGGTGCTCTGGTTGGTCTTGCTCTCGGTCTTACCGGGGGGGGTGGCTCAATCTTTGCTGTGCCCCTATTGATCTATGTACTGGATATACAGCCCCAGTTAGCCACAACCATGTCGCTGGCAGCCGTTGCTGCCATGGCCGGTTTTGGAACCATTGAAGCCAGCATTAATAAAATGGTGGAATGGCGTGCCAGTCTGATTTTGGCTCTTGGTGGAATTATATTTGCCCCGCTAGGGGTGAATATCGCCAGCCGGACTAGTGAGAGTTTTATCGTTATCGGCTTTACCATTCTTATGCTGTTCGTTGCTACATCTATGTGGTACCGGGCAAGCAAGCGACCGGATCAAGCTGCCGTTGTGCGGGTCAATTATCGAAACAGTAATAAAACCGATGGCGCAATATGCCAGTTAAATGACAATCAGGGTTTAAGACTTTCTGCGCCCTGTAGTGCCGTGCTGCTGGTAAGTGGCTGTGTCATCGGTGTACTGTCCGGTTTGTTTGGTGTGGGCGGAGGTTTCCTGATCGTCCCGGTTCTTACCACGGTCACCCAGCTTGGGATTCATCGGGCGGTTGCTTCTTCCCTGTTGATAATTACCCTGATCGGTATCTCCGGTGTAGGAGCTGCTTTTCTACAGGGTAGGACGCTGGAATTCACAATAACCGGGTTGTTTATCCTTGGTGGCCTGACGGGCATGCTTGGTGGGCGCCTGATAGCAAAACAGATACCCTCTTTATTGCTACAGAAAGTTTTCGCACTGGGCATTTTTATTATTGCTTTGATTACTTTGTTTATCGATTATTGAGAAAAATTTATGCATGAATTTTCACTTATTAGCAGCCTTTCAGGAGGTTTTTCATGTTTTATTTTTATCATTAATATGGAAAACAAAATTGTATTTTCATTTACTCAAGAGAAACATTGATCCTTTGTTTAGAGTGCACTAATTCATTTGAATATATTATCTTTTCTTTTTTGGAAATTATTACTGCCATTTTAAATTAAAATATTTTGTCTTCTATTACTAAAACAGCAAAGAGTGAGCAGCGGCTGATATGGGCGCTTTTAGTTAATGTAATTTTGACGTTTGTTCAAATTGCCGGAGGAGTGATTTCTGGTAGTCTCGCGCTTATTGCAGATGCGCTTCACAATTTTAGTGATGCAGTGTCTCTGCTGATAGCGCTTATTGCTAGAAAATGGGCAGAAAAGCCTGCGGATGAAAACCGAACATTTGGGTATAAACGTGCTGAGTTGATCGGTGCCATGATTAACTTAACGACGTTAATTTTGATAGGTTTTTACCTACTCTTTGAGGCAGTACTTCGTAGTTTTGAGCCTGAACCTATCGCGGGCTGGATAGTAGTCATCATAGCAAGTGTTGCACTGGTTGTTGATGTAATCACAGCTGCGTTGACCTATGTACTAGCTAAAGACAGTCTCAACATTCGAGCCGCCTTTCTTCATAACATTGCCGATGCCTTGAGTAGTGTTGCTGTCATTATTGCAGGTACGCTTATTATTCTTTATGAATGGTATATCGTTGATACACTTTGCACATTTCTAATCGCGGGTTACGTGCTTTACCATGGTTATATTGAAATACAATCGGTGATTCGGATTCTTATGCAGAGCGTCCCCGTTAATATTGATATTAAGGATGTAATATCGAAGCTAGAAGAAATTGAAAATGTGCAACAAGTTCACCATTTACATGTGTGGGAGCTTAATGAACATGATCGTTCGCTAGAAGCGCATGTCGTGATCTCTGAGTCAGGTTATCAGGATGCCGAGATTATCAAAAGCAATATAAAAGAGATTCTAAATAAATCATTTCAAATCACGCATTCAACGATTGAATTTGAATACGAGAATCAGTCAAAGCACAATAGTTGTGCTGATAAATCAATCATTACATCACATTAAAAGGTTTAAATGTGATGTAATGATTGTGGATGTCATGATGAACTGGATCCTGAAAATCAACGGAATATTTTAACAATTCTATTGATGATTAATGGATTCATGTTTTTGTTTGAATTCATTTTTGCATTAATAGCAGATTCAACCGGCTTACTTGCAGATTCACTGGATATGTTAGCTGATGCGATGGTTTATGGTATAGCGATCTACGCTATTGGAAGAAGCACTCTGATAAAAGCTAATTCAGCTATGCTAAGCGGAATATTCCAGATGCTACTTGGACTCGGGGTGCTTTTTGAAGTGATTCGGCGCTTCGTGTTCGGTAGCGAACCGATGTCACTTCTAATGATTATTATTTCCCTGATCGCTTTGACCGCTAATGTTATCTGCCTTGTATGACTGAGTAAGCATAAAGATGGCGAGGTTCATATGCGTGCAAGCTGGATTTTTTCAAAAAACGATGTCATAGCCAATGTAGGTGTGATGACTGCTGGGATATTGGTGGCATATTTTGAGTCAGCATTACCCGATTTAATCATTGGGACAATAATTGTGTCTATCGTGCTTCATGGAAGCTATCAAATATTTCGTGAAGCAATCAATACTCGAATTACTGCAAGCAGTGAAAACTAACTGATTTTATTTAGCAGGAATAAGTGGCTTGAACTATAGTTCTTCGTTATAAAAACTCAATTTATAATAGACCTTGACTCTGAAGTCTACTTTAGGGTTTATACTTGAATTATATTGTGAGAGAGGTTTATTACATGTCTACATATTCAATTGGATTTATTGCCAAACAATCTGGTATCAGTGTTGAGACGATTCGTTATTATGAAAAAGAGGGTTTAATAGAGGCGCCTGATAGAAAGGAAAGCGGTTACCGTCAATATAAAGACGGGGCTATTGAGCGTCTTTCATTCATTCAACAAGCGAAGGAACTGGGTTTTTCACTCAAGGAAATTCGTGAACTTTTATCAATCAAATCTGATGCAAACATGGTATGTAATGATGTTAAGCAATTGGCCCAAGAGAAATTAAGTGGAATTGAAAACAAGATAAAAATGTTGCAAAGAATGCGAAAGAGTTTAAAGAAATTAATTGATGTTTGTCCTGGGCAGGCGCCACTTAATGAGTGTCCAATTTTGGATGCTTTGGAAAAATAGAGAACTTAAAAATGACATTAGTTGAATTTATCTATGAAAAAAATTGCCCTAATGTAGAGCCAACACGTTCTCTATTATTACAGGTGTTTTCAAAACTCAAGATTAAACCGCATTGGACGGAATGGGAAATTAATGATGTTTCCGCTCCAGCTTACGTTCGTCGATATGGATCGCCAACAATATTAATTAACAGTAAAGATGTTGATGGATCTGGAAACAAATCAAATCCTGAGCAATGTCGATTATATACTCAATCTGATAATTCAATCAGTGGTGTTCCACCGATAGATAACATCATGAATGCTATTCAAATTGCTGTTGCAAGAAATGAACATAAATTTGTTTTTACTAGTTCTGGGTTAAATGTTGCGGCGATACCGACAATTATTTTTGCACTATTACCGAAATTAATTTGCCCGTTTTGCTGGCCAATTTATACCGGTATTTTAGGAACGATTGGTATAAATTTTATTAATTACACACCTTATTTGTTTCCATTGCTAACCATTTTTCTAATATTGACGGTTTTAGGCTTAGTACTGGGAGCGAGAAGTAACAAACAATATGGTCCAGTTTATCTTGGAGGCCTTTCTTCATTGTTTATTCTTATTGGAAAATTTTTGTATGAAACGGACATGCTTATTTATATTGGTCTTACTGGATTAATCTTGTCGGTCATATGGCAGTCAAGAGTTAAATTATTCGGCAATCGTGAATCTTGTTCTGCCTGCAAAAATGATGAAGTAGTTAGTGATTAAATAAATTATCTAAGGAAAAATATCATGACTAAACGTAAAGTTGAAATATTTAGTGCGGGTTGTCCTATATGTCAGGAAACAATTGATTTAGTAAACGAGCTAGCTTGTTCATCTTGTGAAATTATTATCCATGATATGCATGACAAAAACATACAGGTTCGTGCAAAAGAACTGGGGGTTAAATCAGTACCCGCTGTGGCTATTAACAACGTACTTTTTGATTGTTGCCAGGGTCGAGCTGTAAATGCAGAGATACTCAAAGCGGGAGGGATTGGCACTCTTGCTTAAATTTAAGTGAATCATATAATATTGACATTAATCTTTACTTGTATTATCAATATAAAATGAACCATAATTGTAGCTATGTTAATACAACTTAAAAACAAGCAACGTAAGATCGCATCAGTTACGCTATCACTATTTATAGGTGGCTGGTTATTGCTATTGTGTCAAACTTGTTTTGCGGGAATAGATATTAATGATCATAGTAAGCAAATAACTGAGATATCAAACGCTTGCCATGCATCTGAAATTGATGTGTCTGTAAACGAAGAAAATAATAATGAACATTGTCTTGGTGCTTGTGACTGCGATGATCTTAGTGTAACCGTCAACAGTGAAAAGAGTTCTGATTTTAAAAAGATAAAATTTTCACCGGATTTATATGCTTATGTTGTACCTCAAATAACGTTGTCTAATCGTGCTCTACCTACACATCGAATATCGACGACACTTGAACAGGCGAGCCTCCTTCCTCTAAAGCATTTCACTGTACTTCTGATTTAAACACACCTGAAGCGTAGTTTTTTAAACCAACCAAACCATTGGTCTTTTAGTTGTGTAGTAGGAGTGTATTTTCATGAGTATTCAAAATAAGTTTGCAAGGGTGCGATTCGTCCTTCCCATAGCCCTGTTTTTCGTTGGCGTTGCTAACATTGCAAACGGTACACCGCTTGATACCGAGCAAGACGATGCTCAATCTACGGAAGCGGCAATGGTGACTAATCTGCAACTTACTCTGGCACGAGCTATCGAGCTTGCGTTGGCAGATAATCCAAATTTAGCTGAGATGCGAGCTCGGGCAGATGCCTATGCCGCCATTCCGTCTCAGGTCGGAACCTTGCCAGATCCGATCATAAGCTTTAACGCATTGAATCTGCCGACAGATACCTTTGATTTTTCGCAAGAAGCCATGACACAGAAGCAATTCGGCATTAACCAGGCCATTCCGTTTCCGGGTAAGCTGGGTTTGCGGGAAGAAGCCGCCCGATATGAAGCCGATGCTGCAGCCAAAGATGTTAATGAAACACGATTTCTCTTGCTACGGGATGTAAAGAGCACATGGTGGCGTGTGTTTAATCTGGATAAAGCGCGGGAGATTGTGCTACGAAATCAGGAATTGTTACGCCAGTTTGTGTCAATTGCCGAAACAAAATATAGCGTCGGTCAAGGTTTGCAACAGGACGTCTT
>CAYTIZ010000137.1:0-6572 GCA_964437885.1 uncultured Enterobacteriaceae bacterium | reverse complement strand
TGAACCATCTGCCGGCTTGGAAACAACGATGGTTTTATAAGCGGGGCTTTTATTTTCTTTGGGCTGGTACGGTTTCGCTCTACCCGGATTAGGATTATCAATTGTTTGTAAATCTTGAAGTATGATCTCTTCAGAATTTTCGGAAGGTTTATCGGTAAAGATAATATTGCCATCGTCATCCACTGTCTTATAGACAGTTTCTGCGCCTGGACAAGACATAAAAAAAACAAGTAATGAAGATAGTATTATTCGCATTAATTCAGCATAGCCAATTAAATTAGTTTTCTCAAACATTATGGCAGAGGAATATCGGGCGATGATGAATCTGTGCCTTCTGAAGCAGAAGTTGTCGTTGTAATGCCTGTCGTATTAGCTGTTGCTTTTTGGAACAATTTAGACTCTTTCCGAAGATGGAAAACAAGCTTGCCTGAGTGCTTTAAAAATTCATCTGCCTTGTTCTTCACTGCAACATTTACTGTATGAGTACCCCGATCCAGATTCGACAATGAAAACTGTAAAGACTTTCCTGAGCTAACTTCTTTCCCATCCACAAATAACACCAATAAATCATCTTCAAAAATCTTAGGCTCTACTTCAACATTGATACTGACATTGCCTTCATTACTACGAATTGTAACGTCATTCTCAGGACTGGTAATGACAAGCTTAGTGTATTCGATTTCATCTGGCTTTAACTTTGTAACAGGTCGATATTTAGATCGATTTACATCAGGAATACTAATTGTCTGCGCTTCTTCAATCTCTATTACTTCTGCTCCATAACTAGGGACATCAGAAAAAATAATATTACCTTCAGCATCGACTGTTTTATACGCCGTCTCTGCAGAAACGAAACTGATTAATACAAGATTCAAAATTAGTAAAATTTTAATTTTCATACTCATATAGACTAGCATTAGTACTGTGCAGTTCAATCACTGCTCCTACACATCCCTGTGCTCGCAGTATACAGTCCTTCCTTGGACATAAAATCCCCTAAAGGGGGCTTTTTTATGTCTACTCGTTCTCAAATTACAGACTATAGTACATATCGAATTCTATTGGATGCGTAGTCATACGAAAACGTGTGACCTCTTCCATCTTTAACTCAATGTAACCATCAATCATATCATCAGTAAAGACACCGCCTGCCGTCAAGAATTCACGATCATTATCAAGTGCTTCAAGTGCCTGATCTAAAGAAGAACAAACCGTTGGTATATCCTTTTCTTCCTCAATACTTAGATCATATAAATCCTTTTCAAAGGCCTCGCCTGGATCAAGTTTATTCTGAATCCCATCAAGACCTGCCATCATTAATGAAGCAAAAATAAAATACGGGTTGCCACATGAATCAGGAAAACGCATTTCAATACGACGCGCTTTTGGACTTGAAACCCACGGGATACGACAAGACGCAGAACGGTTACGCGCTGAGTATGCCAGCATAGTCGGTGCTTCGAAACCCGGGACTAATCGTTTATAACTATTGGTACTGGCGTTAGCAAAAGCATTCACAGCACGAGCATGTTTAAAAATACCGGCGATATAATGCAATGCTATATCAGAGAGACCACCATACTTATCACCAGCAAATAAATTTTCTCCAGCTTTAGCTAAAGACTGATGAACATGCATACCGCTACCGTTATCACCAACTAATGGCTTGGGCATAAAGGTCGCTGTTTTGCCATAACTGTGTGCTACATTTTGCACAACATATTTAAGAATCAACAATTCATCTGCTTTTCTGGTCAAAGTGTTAAATACTGTACCAATCTCTGCCTGACCTGCAGTCGCAACTTCATGGTGATGTACTTCAACAGCAACACCCATTTCTTCGAGAACCGTACACATGGATGAACGTATATTCTGACCAGAATCAACAGGAGGAACGGGAAAGTAGCCACCCTTTACGCCTGGTCGGTGACCAATATTTTTATTTTCACCAATTGCGTCACTGTTCCAACTGCCTTCTTCAGAATCAACCTCATAGAAAGCAGAGTTTAGCCCATCAGACCAACGAACATTATCGAAGATAAAGAATTCTGGTTCTGGCCCAAAGTACGCAGTATCTGCAATGCCCGTTGATTTAAGATACGCTTCTGCGCGCTTCGCAATAGACCGTGGGTCACGCTCATAACCTTCCATCGTTGCAGGTTCCAATATATCACAACGAATAATCAAGGTAGGATCATCAAAAAATGGATCCATCACAGCAGAATCATCATCTGGCATCAAGATCATGTCTGATTCATTAATACCTTTCCATCCAGCAATCGAAGAACCATCAAACATTTTGCCTTCTTCGAAAAAATCTTTGTTGATTTCACTAGTAGGTATCGTAACGTGTTGCTCTTTACCCTGAGTATCGCAGAAACGTAAGTCAACGAACCTCACTTCGTGTTCCGATAATAGTTTCATTATTTTTTCGGACATCGTAATCTCCCAGTCTGAATATTCGATCAATAATATAACCCGTCTATATGGGCCATTACTTGTGACGATGAGTATGTTTACAGCCGATTAGTATAGCCGGCTTATACTCGAAGCTCTAGAGCATCTTCTTTTTCACTTGGCAAAGATATCAATTTAAATAATATTGGTTCATTATCAAATAGATTGTTATGCAGGCGGATAAATAAACATAGGCACTAACATATGACGAGCTTCCCGGAACCACCAAGTGATGAGTACGACATTGTCTATCTGGAAAATACCGATCGGGAACTGCCACTCAAGCTTAATCAGAATACGCGTTATGCCTATTTCAAAACCATTGCCCGTGGTGGTAAAGCAATTATCCAGTCTTGCAAAGATCTACACTTGTCACGTGTTGTTTGTTATAAGAAACTTCGCTCCGAAGTTGCCAATGATCCATTAGAGCAAAAACGTTTTTTGCGAGAAGCGCGCGTTAACGCTTTGCTACAGCATCCCAACATAGTCCCATTGTATGAACTTGGACGAGATTCAAAAGAACACTACTTCTTCACCATGAAACTCGTACATGGCTACACATTACGTGAAATCCTGGACTATCGAGAACGTTACGATCTCAAACAATTAATTAATGTCATTATTAAAATCGCTCATGCATTGGAATTTGCGCATAGTCACCGGGTAATCCACCGCGATATTAAGCCGGAAAATATTCTGGTTGGTCGCTATGGTGAAGTGTTACTACTGGACTGGGGCCTGGCAAAAGTATGGAACCCTGATGGAAGCAGCGAGGAAGTACCTGATAAACCAGGCACAGTTTCAAACAAAAAAGTGTCTTCGTTCACTGATTTAGAAAAACTTCAGGGAACAATTTCCTATATGTCCCCTGAACAAATTCAAAGAGACCCCGATATCGACTATAGAACAGACATATATAGTTTAGGTGCTGTATTGTTCGAAATACTGGCAGGTCGTCCTCCTTCAATAGAAGAAACCGTTGATGAGATTATTCAGCAAACTTTAAACGAAACACCACCAAAACCATCATCACTGACTAAAATTCATGTCCCAGCCTTACTTGAAACTACGGCCATGCAATGCATTGTTAAATCGGTAGATCAAAGAATGCAGAGTTGTACGGAATTAATTCGACTCTTAGAGGAAGATTGGACTTAGCATGAACGAAACTTAGGCTGCACCAAAAGTGAACATTTTTCGCCACTTTATAGAACGACCGCACCTAATTGGTGCTTAATGTAAATATCTGAATTTCACTTCTAGTCTATTTAGGCAGAATTACAAGTCTGAATAAATTTCCTTACGCCCGCTAAGACCCTTTCATTAAGTCAAAAATACCTTCAAGCCTGCTGGAAAGTTATAGAAAAATGATTATTTAATGAGTTTCGAAAAATTGGAACATATATTGCTATTTTAAGCTTCTTAAAATAGGGTGAAGTCTGAATAACATAAAATTAAAGGGTGGGAGAGTAATAAGCATGAAAAGTAAGTTGGAATATATATGGCTTGATGGATACAAACCAACACAAAGTCTACGAAGTAAAACACTAGTAAGATCTGATTTCAGTGGAAAACTGGAAGATTGTCCGATGTGGTGCTTCGATGGAAGTTCTACTGAACAAGCAGAAGGCGGCGCTTCAGACTGTCTATTGAAACCGGTCGCTGTCTTTGAAGATCCAGATCGCAGAAATGGATATTTGGTAATGACCGAAGTATTAAATGCCGATGGCTCAGCACACGAATCTAATGGACGTGCCACCATTGATGAAGATGGAGACGACGAAGATTTCTGGTTTGGTTTTGAACAAGAATATTTTCTATGGGATCCAGCAACCAACTTACCGCCAGGCTTCCCACATGGTGGTTTCCCTCGGCCTCAAGGTCCCTACTATTGTTCAGTGGGAGCCATGAATGCCTACGGACGAGAAGTAATTGAAGAACATCTTGATCTTTGTCTTGAAGCCGGTCTCAATGTTGAAGGTATCAACGGCGAAGTTGCTGCCGGTCAATGGGAATTTCAAATATTTGCAAAAAGCGCTAAACGTGCTGGCGATGAAATCTGGATAGCAAGATACATCCTGGAACGTACGGCTGAAAAATATGGTTTATCAATTGAGTGGCATCCAAAGCCTCTAGGCCATACCGACTGGAATGGTTCAGGCATGCATGCTAACTTTTCAAATGGCGCTATGCGTGAAGATGGCAAAGAAGATACCTTCACCAAAATCTGTGAGCAATTTGGCAAGAATATAAAACGTCACATTGACGTTTATGGTGCAGACAACGATCAACGCCTGACAGGTCTACATGAAACTCAAGCTATTAACGAGTTCAGTTATGGTGTATCTGATCGTGGTGCGTCAATTCGTATCCCAATCGGTACAGTAGAAGATGGTTGGAAAGGACGTTTAGAAGATCGTCGTCCTTCTTCTAATGCAGATCCTTATAAAGTAGCAGCGGTAATCGTTAAAACGACGAACGAAGCTGACGTTTAAAGTAATTTAAGACCAACTAAAACTAAACCGGAGTTAGAATACCTAACTCCGGTTTTTTATGTACAGGATGTACGGTATGTCGCGGGTGCATGGATGCACAGGAGCGACGATTTACATGGGTGCGAAAGCACACAAAAGATGTTTATGCCCTACTGATCGTAAAATGACGATCAGAAACAACCGAAACATTAAGTTCATTGAGTCCCACAGAATTTAATTGAGAAACAACTTCATCAGGAGTGAACGCTGCTCTTAATGAATTCCTGAAATCTCTTTTTAAAATTAAAGGTTCATTGCCAGCATATTCTTCTACAAGCATATAAACCTGATCATCCGATTCAGGTCGCATCAAATCCATAACAAAGATTGCAGGATTATTCGTTGCTGTTTTAATTAAATTCCATAAGACCATTGGGTCATGCAAATGATGTAACATAGCATTGCAAATAATGATGGAATAATCTTTATGCGCCAACGTCAACTCTTGTAAATAAGTTTGATTCAAACTAATGCGCTGTTCCAGACCAGTTCCACTAATCACCTTTCTACCTTCAGCAAGCATCGCAGCAGAAGCATCTATTCCTTCAATTCGATAATCTGGGAAAGCTCTGGCAAAACGAATACTAATATCTGCAGCACCACATCCCAGATCAACCGCTATTCCAGACTCAGGAAGTTCATCACCAACAGACTCTTTTAACAACTCAATAAAATGGTTATGCGGCTCTTCAAAATCAGCATTTGCATAAGCGATGACTTGTTCGTCATCAGTCATTAATTCTGGTTCAGGGATACGTTGCATAATAGTCATTTAACAATTACTTATTAATCTTCAGTACGACCAACCCAATATCCAGGCTCTCGGCGTTGATGAGCAACGGCGATAACTAAGATTGAATCAGTGTCAATTTCATATAAAACAGCAAAAGGAAAACGTCTAACCAGTTTTCTTCTAATATTATTACGAACTTTTGGAGATGCTTTCGGGTATTCTGAAATGAGATTACACGTTTTTCGAACTTCACAGATAAAATCAATACCTAATCCTGAACTTTGCTGTTGGTAATAAGAAGCTGCCTTAACAATTTCTTCTTCTGCTTCCTGCAGAAAATTAACAATCATTAACTAAATTTCTGTTCTATCTCAGAAAAGATTTCCTCAGCAGGTCGTGCGGTGGTCTTCCCTGAACGATAGTCTAATAATCGACGTTCGGCCTCATCCAGCCACTGCTGTTCAACATCCTGATCTTTCCCTGAATCAAGACCTGCAATTAAACGCCTAACAAGATGAGCACGCTGCTGCGTAGAGAGATTCAGCGCTGCTTTTTCAATATCACCAATTTCTTTATCCATATTAAAACTCTAGTATTTATATGATTAATCGTCAATTATTTAAATTGAATTTCTTTTCAAGACTTGTTTCCGCTTGATAGCGTGTCACTTTTCTTTGCGTGGCCAAAGAAAACTAACGAAAAGAAAGACCACCCCAAATAACTTGCCCTACGGGTACCCTCGGCATTCTTTTATTTCTTAACGGCACGCGCATACGGACTCCTGTCCTAATGCGCTCTCGCAACTTCCCTGTTGCTCAACCGAGAAATAAAACAACACCTCGGCAAGT
>CAYTIZ010000136.1:4834-6701 GCA_964437885.1 uncultured Enterobacteriaceae bacterium | reverse complement strand
GTCCTGTGTCCCTATAACTGCCACCACATCTGACAACATATGTCCTTTGACCATCTCATTCATCGCAGATAAATGCGCAAAGCCCGGAGCACGGACTTTTAAGCGGTAAGGTTTATTTGCACCATCTGAAATAAGATAAATACCAAACTCACCTTTAGGATGTTCTATTGCGCAATACACTTCGCCTTCGGGGACACAATAACCTTCGGTAAATAATTTAAAGTGATGAATCAAGGATTCCATATCACCTTTCATTTCTTCACGTTTAGGTGGGGTTAATTTGTGATCATCAATAATGACTGGCCCGGGATTCTGTCTCAACCAATCAACACATTGTTTAATAATTCGATTTGATTGACGCATTTCTTCAACGCGAACCAGATAGCGGTCATAACAATCACCCTCGGTACCAATTGGGATATCAAAATCAAGTTGGTCATAAACTTCATAAGGTTGTTTTTTTCTCAAATCCCATTCAATACCTGATCCTCGTAACATCGGCCCGGTAAATCCAAGCTGCAATGCGCGCTCAGGTGAAACGACACCAATGCCTACCGTGCGTTGTTTCCAGATACGGTTATCGGTTAGCAAGGTTTCATATTCATCAATACGTGTAGGGAAATTGTCAGTAAAGGATTCAATATAATCCAGTAACGATCCTTGTCTGTTTTCATTCATACGATCAACTTCTTCCTGCTTATGCCATTTCGATGCTTCATACTGTGGCATGGTCGAAGGTAAATCACGATAGACACCACCAGGACGGTAGTAGGTTGCATGCATGCGCGTACCGGATACAGCTTCATAGCAATCCATCAAATCTTCACGTTCACGGAAACAATAGAGAAACATGGTCATGGCACCGACATCAAGCCCATGCGTACCTAACCACATAAGATGATTCAAAACGCGCGTAATTTCATCAAACAAGACACGGATATATTGTGCACGTATTGGCACCTCAACACCGAGTAATTTTTCTATCGCCATGACATAGGCATGTTCATTACACATCATCGAAACATAATCGAGCCTGTCCATATAACCGATGCTCTGGTTAAATGGTTTACTTTCGGCTAGTTTTTCTGTTCCACGGTGTAACAAGCCAATGTGTGGATCAGCACGTTCGATAACTTCGCCATCCATTTCCAGAATCAGTCGAAGCACGCCATGTGCGGCAGGATGCTGCGGACCGAAATTCATTGTCATATTACGAATTTCAGGCATTTGTATACGTCCTACGTGAAAGGTGAAAAGTGAAAGGTGAAAGGTAAATACACTTAACCCTTAGCTTTTCACTTTTCACACTTAATTTTTCACTCTTCACTTAAGTTACCCTTCACTTTTCACTTTTCACTTTTCACGTTTAACGTTTAACTTTCTGAATAACGATTATCATCACGTATCACTCTAGGCACCAAAACCCTGTTAGTAATAGTGACTGGCTGATACACAACTCGTTTCTTATCCTCGTCATAACGTACTTCAACATTACCTTCTAAAGGAAAATCTTTACGGAAAGGATGACCAATAAAACCATAGTCTGTCAGTATTCGTCGCAAATCAGGATGCCCATCGAAAAGTATGCCAAATAGATCAAACGCCTCTCGCTCAAACCAGTTTGCTGAGTTCCATATATCCGTCACTGAAGCAATTCGAGGTGGTTCACCTGAGACAAAACAACGTAGTCGTAAACGGATATTTTGTTTTAAGGATAATAAATGATAGACCACCGCAAAACGTTGATCTGTGCCAACAGTTTGTGCAGTTGAACTATTACTTTGACGACCACGACTAAAACCGGTTGAGGTCGTTTCATGAGTGGCCCAGTTAACCTGCCCGTATTCCGAATAATCAACTCCACAAA
>CAYTIZ010000136.1:0-4788 GCA_964437885.1 uncultured Enterobacteriaceae bacterium | reverse complement strand
CAATGCAGTACACACTGATAACAAATGTTCAGTATGCAACTCCATTGTGACTTGACCACGATCAAGCACGCAACTGAGCAATTCATTACTGAATCGTTCTTCTAATTTTGTCTTAAGACTGGAGGTAGATTCCATCTATACCTTATTTTATTTTCTAGTGATATTATCGAGCTATTGTATTAGTTCGTTTTATCTTTTTTTGTAATTGTATTATTCCAAACAAAAGAGCTTCTGCTGTTGGCGGACAACCTGGAACATAAACGTCGACCGGAACAACTCGGTCACAACCTCTAACAACAGCGTAGGAGTAATGATAATAACCTCCGCCATTTGCACAAGACCCCATCGAAATCACCCAACGAGGTTCTGCCATCTGGTCATAAACTTTTCGTAATGCCGGAGCCATTTTATTGACTAGTGTGCCAGCAACAATCATGACATCGGACTGTCTTGGACTGGGACGAAAAACGATACCAAAACGGTCTAAATCGTAACGTGATGCACCTGCCTGCATCATTTCAACTGCGCAACATGCCAGACCAAAAGTCATCGGCCACATCGAGCCAGTTCTTGCCCAATTGATTACATTATCAATATTAGTTGTGACAATACCCTGTTCGTGAATTTTTTCTTCGGCGCCCATCAGTCTCTTATTCCCATTTCTTATTCCCACTCAAGGGCGCCTTTACGCCACTCATAAATAAAACCAATAACGAGTACACCTAAAAATATCATCATCGCCCAAAAACCAGTCATACCAACATGTTCAAGAGCCACAGCCCATGGAAACAAGAAGGCAATTTCAAGATCAAATATAATGAATAAAATAGCGACAAGGTAATAACGAACATCGAATTTCATTCGGGCATCTTCAAATGCCTCAAAACCACATTCAAATGGTGATTGCTTTGCTTTGTAGGGTCTTGAATGCCCAAGAATTTTACCTAGACCCAGACCTATACCCAATAGCACTACGCCCATTGCCAGTCCCATGACTATGAAAAGAAGAATTGGAAAGTAATTACTCAACATTTAGATGTTTTAATATTCATACGTTAATCTCAAAGTATATTATACAAACAAGATCCATACCAAGCACTGAAAACCTTGATAAATTTGGCAATTAATCTCATTATTTCGACAATTTATATAGTCTCAATAATATATGTTGTCATATTACTAGTCATACTTTCGACAACACTTGACTTGAATCAACAAGATTAGCTATTAAATCGTTATATTGATATGAAATACACTCATGGACATGGTATCGATATACTTGTTTCTTCATATGAGTGTTTAGAAGGAAAATAAAACGAAAATTAACCGGACGTTTTGGATGTCCTTGGATTGTTCGATTGGTGCCGATGGGCGGACTCGAACCGCCACGGGATTACTCCCACTACCCCCTCAAGATAGCGTGTCTACCAATTCCACCACATCGGCAATTGTCAGAAAAACTAATGAATAAGCTTTTATTCAGTGGGTAAGCTAGGTAAATCAGAATCCTGAATTTCGCTTTGTTCTTCGATAACAACAGGGATATCCTGTTCTACAACTTCTTGCCGAAGCACAATTTCAGGCTGATCTAATAAACTGACAGGTGGCTCAGACATACTCTGAGTAGCAAGATAGGCGAGAAGTAAACTGTTACTCAAAAATATAATCGCTAATCCCGTTGTTACTTTGGTCATGAAATTGCCAGAACCCTGGCTACCAAAAAGGGTTGATGAAGATCCACTACCAAATGCAGCACCAGCATCCGCACCCTTGCCATGCTGAATTAATATAAAGATGATCAACGCAACAGCGACGAGCACTTGTAATACAAATAATAATGTATGGACTGTTTCCGTAGTTTCCATTGCTTTGCTACCTCATAGCGCGGCAAATTGTGAGAAAATCTTCTGCAACGAGTGCTGCCCCGCCGATCAGACCCCCATCAATAACTGCCCTTTCAAAAAGTTGTTCTGCATTTTCCGCATTGACACTGCCCCCATAAAGAATTCTGACAATGTCAGCGGTCTCGTTATCGTGTCTTGCTAAACGCAATCTAATAAATTCATGTACTTCCTGTGCCTGTTCCGGTGTTGCCGTTTTACCAGTACCTATTGCCCAAACAGGCTCATAAGCAACAACTGCATCTTTAAATGCAGATATACCTGCCAGTTCAATAACAGCATCTAGCTGTCTGGCAATCACTTCTTCCGTACTATTGGATTCGCGCTCTTGCAGTAATTCACCAATACATAATATCGGTGTCATTCCATTTGCCTGTACAGCAACAAATTTCTCGGCAACACGCACATCATTTTCAGCATAAAGCGCTCTACGTTCTGAATGACCGACAATGACATACTGACAAGCAAAATCTTTCAACATCAAAGACGAAACTTCTCCGGTATATGCGCCCTTTTCAAGATGGGATACATTCTGCGCCCCAAGCTTGATTTTCATTCCATCCAATAGCTTTGCCAATTCAGAAATATAAACAGAAGGTGGGCATATCGCCACTTCTGATTTAATACCTTCTAACCCTTGTATTACCGACCGTAATAGAGGACGTATGGTTTCTAATGTTCCATTCATCTTCCAATTGGCCGCTACGAGTATTTGGCGTTCTGTCATTTCTGCTTTGAACCCGCTGAAAGGGCGCAAAGCTTACAGATTGGGAGCATTTAAAGCAATAACCCTGACAATTGTAGCGAGAATTTTTGCGATTATGTGCTACGACAAGCCGAATTTTCGGAAACACTTGGGCTGCCTGCTATTGAAACATCAAAAATCATTCAATTGATGTTGTATTTGCTGCCTTTTGCAGAGATTCAATTTCACTATCTTCCAAACGCCAATGTTGCCCTGGCCGTTTACGACGCGGTAACAAATAAGGTCCAAACCGCGTCCGTATTAACCGTGACACCTTTAAATCCTGAGATTCCCATAAACGACGCACTTCTCTGTTGCGACCTTCCATAATGACAACGTGATACCAATGATTTGCCCCTTCCCCGCCCGAATCGACGATATCTGTGAATTTAGCAAAACCATCTTCCAGTTCAACACCTTCGCGCAGTGCCTGAAACTGCTGTTTCGTTGCTGTTCCCAAAACTCGAACCGCATATTCACGTTCAATTTGACTCGAAGGGTGCATCAATTTATTCGCTAATTCACCATCTGTAGTAAAGAGTAATAAGCCCGTGGTATTTATATCCAAACGACCAATGTTGATCCAGCGACTATTTCTTAATCGAGGTAATTTACTAAAGACGGTCTCACGTCCTTTTTCGTCTTTACGTGTACACACTTCACCAACAGGTTTGTAGTAAGCGATAATCTTTGGTTTTGGTTTTTTCTCGCCACGGGGGAAATGCAATCTTATCTGACGAGAGTCTATTGAAATACGATCTTTATGATCGATAGTTTGACCCAGCACAGCAAGTTTCCCATTAACGCTGATTCTCCCTGCTTTTATCCAGGACTCAATCTGACGTCTTGAACCATGACCTGCATTAGCAAGCACTTTTTGGATACGTTCAGCCATGCGTAATTTAATTTAATCTATTCTAAAATAAATCAATTTGGGAAAGGAATGACTTTCGCATTTTCATTAATGTCGGATTTTTCATCCGTTGCAATTTCTTCAGCTTCAATGGCTGCTGTTTCCAAATCATCCTCATCCGCCTCTACATCAACGCTTTGTATTTCATCATCTTGCTCAACAGTTGCAGAAGTTTCAGTACTTAGTGTTTCATTATTTTCCTCTACATCGGCATCAGCTTGTAATTGAGCTTGAGCTTTTGCTTCACCTTCCAACTCTTCAAATAAATCAGGGTTTATAGAATCAAAATCTTTAATGTCCTCTAAAGCAGGCATATCAGATAATTTTTTAAGATTAAAGTAATCCAGAAACGATTTTGTCGTTGCTAATAATGAGGGCTTACCGGGTACATCGCGGTGTCCAACAACCTTAATCCAGTCACGCTCTTGCAAGGTCTTAACAATGGTGCTGCTAACGCTTACGCCGCGAATATCTTCTATCTCTCCGCGCGTGATCGGTTGTCGATAAGCAATGATAGCAAGCGTTTCAAGCAGAGCTCTTGAATATCGTGGCGGACGTTCATCAAACAAATGGTTAACCCATTCAGCGTATTCATCTCTTGCCTGAAAACGGAAACCACTGGCAACTTCAGCCAATTCAATGCCTCGTTCTTTATAATCTTCCTGTAAGGCTTCAAGCGCAGCACGAATATCATCACGTTCGAGTTCTAATGTACGATCTGTTTCAAACAGACTTAATATTTGCGTCACATTTAATGGTTTTGTTGAGACCATTAAAGCGGCTTCAATAATATTTTTTATTTTTTCCTGACTCATGTTGCTGCCTTAACATAGATTTTCCCGCTCGTTTCATTTTGAACGAGTTGAATAAGTGAATCCTTTACTAGTTGAAGAATAGCTAATAGAGAAACAATTACACCACCTCGTCCTTCTTCAACACTGAATAGTTCTTCAAAACCAGTGAAATTTTCGCTATTTACTTTTTCCAAAATAATTCCCATACGTTCACGAACAGATAAAGCTTCTCGTCTTATCATGTGATGCGAAAACATATCTGCCCGTTTTACTACTTCGGCAAAAACAAGAAGAATAGCTTCCATTGATACTTCCGGCGGCTTTTGATTAATCTTTCGCCCCGGAAACTCTGTTACTGTTGCAAACAAGTCACGCTCAAAACGTGGTAACTCATTTAAATTTTCTGCTGCCTGTTTATATCTTTCGTATTCTTGT
>CAYTIZ010000135.1:0-6705 GCA_964437885.1 uncultured Enterobacteriaceae bacterium | reverse complement strand
TCAAGTAACCCTTTCAAGTGAAGAGCTTGTAGAAGGGTCACACCTTGATGTCACTTTGGTTAATCAGTCTGACCTTAACGATGGGACAATCTACCGGATTTCCATGATTGGGAAAGATTTCGCGGGGAATGTTTCTGACACTATAGTTGTGGATTCAGTGACATACGATATTACTATACCTGAAATATCTATTTCCTACCCGACTGTAAATACTTTTGTAAAAAGTACCACCCTATCTTATCATTTGAGTGAATATTTAAGTGAAGGTACGATCAATTGGGTTTTGGCAGAAGGAACACCTGACTCTCACGTACCCCATCAGAGTTCACTAACAGAAGATGAAAGAATAAGTGGAGATCACGATGAGGTCAAAATTGCAGGAAGTCCAACCCCTGTTGACGGTGCGGTCTATTCCATTATATTCAATGGCAGAGATAGGGCGGGGAATCAAGCAGAAACAACTGAGATTAATTATATTATTTACGATGGAACTCCACCATTCATTTCAAATGTCTACCCCAAGGATGATTCGTTAATAAATAAACCTGTAGTGTCGTATGTCCTGAGCGAAGATTTAGTACAGGGAAAATTCATCTGGATATTGGGTCACAATAGCTGGGCATGCTATGTTTATGCCCATTTACCTCAAGATACAGGATAGCCTTTAAATCATGTTTAACCGAATAGGACTTATTACTAATTCTGGCGTCAAAGCCATTCAAACAACCTTAACTGAAGTGGTTGAGTACCTGAGTTCTCGCGAACTGGAAATTATTCTGGATAAGTGTTGTGCCGATTTGCTCAGCGAACACAATTTTGATGTTTATGACGCCAAAGAATTAGGCAAGCATTGTGACCTGGTCATTGCCATCGGCGGTGACGGTACTATGTTGATGGCTTCTCATATCCTCTGTGACTTCAATGTGCCATTACTTGGCATCAATCTGGGTCATGTCGGCTTTCTGTCCGACATCCCCGCAGATGATATTGCAAACAGCATGGATGAAATTCTGAATGGCCATTATGTTGAAGATGTTCGTTTTTTATTAAACGGCCAGGTATTTCGCGATGGTGAGTGTACATTTGAAGGTTATGCCTTAAATGACATCGTCATCCAGAAATGGAATATCGCACGGCTGGTCGAACTTAAAACTTACATCAACGGTGCTTTTGTCCATACTCACCGTTCTGATGGCATGATTGTTTCGTCACCAACAGGTTCAACTGCCTATGCACTGGCTGGTGGCGGTCCAGTCGTTCACCCTTCGCTAGATGCTTTATTATTAGTGCCTATATGCCCTTATTCACTGACTAATCGACCTATCGTCGTTGATGGCAATAGTCATATTGAAATCGTCGTTAGCACCAGGGAAGTCGACCAGGCACGACTTACGTTTGATGGTGAAATCAAACTGGAATTAGCGCCAAATGATCGCGTTCGAGTTAAAAAGAAAAACAAAAAGATAAGGTTGATCCACCCTCCGGGACATGATCAATTTCATATATTGCGCGAGAAATTACACTGGAGTAAATGAGGGCACATCCAAAAATGCACTTTTTCAGCTATAGCTGCGTCAGTTCTGTGCTCGAATCCTCATGTATAATCTATACACTGCGGTTCTGCGCGCAGCACTTCCTTACTCTAGCGGAAAAATCACTATTTTTGGAGGCACCCTAACTTGCTGCGACACCTCGTCATCAACAATCTGGCTGTTATCGATAGTCTGAACCTTGAATTCAAATCAGGCATGACAGTGTTGACTGGTGAAACGGGTGCGGGCAAATCAATCCTGCTCGATGCGTTAGGTCTGATACTGGGCAACCGCGCCGATACAAATATCATTCGTGGCGGCACAGACAAAACGGACATCACCGCTATATTTTCTATTAGCAATAATTCGAACATTTATGATCGACTTGATGAAATGGAAATTGAGTCTGACGATGAATTATTTATTAGACGAACCATAAGTAAAGATGGACGCTCCCGCGCTTATTTAAATAACACACCAGTTCCTATCCAGACTCTTCGAGAGATTGGCGAGTACCTAATTGATATTCATGGGCAACATGCGCATCAATCCTTGTCTCGAACAAAAACACAACGAGAGTTACTGGATCAATTTGGCCAATATGATTCCTTATTAAAGGATGTCTCTACTGTTTATCAGGAATGGAAACAGGTAAACGAACAACTACAGAACTACAAAGCTGACGGGAAAGACTTTGAAGCACAATTGACCTTGTTGAAATATCAAATAGAAGAGCTTGATCAACTTGCTATTGGCGAATCGGAATATACTGAACTGTCAGAAGAACTTAAACGCCAATCACATTCACAACGCTTACTGGATTCATGTAAAAAAATTCTGTCTGATTTATCAGAATCCGAATCAGCCATTAATGACAGGTTGTCACAACATCAGAAAGAAATTAATGATCTTTGTGCTATTGATAGTTCATTAGAAAACATTAGTAACTTACTTGATAGTGCGACCATACAAATTGAAGAAGCCAGCCATGAATTAAAAATTTATATAGACCGTTTTGATATCGATGCAGATCAAATGAGCACAATAGAAAATCGTTTGGATAAACTTCATGACTTATCTAGAAAACATAAAGTGAAACCTGAGGCATTACCAGAACATTTAAACTTATTAACGACACAGTTGAATCAATTAGAAGAAGGTCATGAACAACACGAACTTCTACAACAACAACAAACTGATCTAACAAAACAATATTTTAAACTTGCCAAAAAATTATCAAAAAAACGAAATGATGCAACAAACAAATTTTCAATCGCAGTCACAGAAAAGATGCATGAACTTGGTATGGGTGGAAAATTCAATATCGAGTTAGAAAAAATCGAAGATGAAACACCTCGTCAACTTGGCATGGATAAAATCTCATTCATAGTATCAACCAATCCGGGGCAGCCTTTAAGACCTATTACCAAAGTTGCGTCCGGTGGCGAACTTTCCCGTCTTAGTCTGGCAATACAAATTATCGGATCAAAGGATAACGGTGTGCCAACAATGATATTCGATGAAGTCGATGCCGGTATCAGTGGTAGCATAGCCGAGATGGTGGGGAAATTATTACACGGTCTTGCAGAACACAGGCAGATATTTTGCGTCACCCACCTCGCCCAGGTTGCATCATGTGGACACTATCATTGTCGTGTTATTAAAAACACTAAAGCAGGCAAAACATTCACTCAGGTAGTGCACCTTGATCAACAAGAACGGATTGATGAAGTAGCAAGACTATTAGCGGGCATGGAAGTCACTAGTGAAAGCAGAGCAAATGCGGCTCAAATGCTTGAATGACCGCCATGGGTGGCGGGAATGCAGTTTTCGCCTATAGTGCCTACTGTTGGTGCAGGAGCAAAAAACTGCCATCTATCTTTAACGCTTCACTTACTTCGGTTTCACGTATAAAACCAGTTTATGTTCAACTAACTCATAACCCTGTTCTTCTACAATCGATTTCTGTAAATTCTCGATCTCTTCATTTTGAAACTCAATCACCTTTCCTGTTTCCAGACAAACCATATGGTCATGATGAACACCGAGATCTAATTCAAATACAGAATGTCCAGAATCAAAATTATGGCGAATAACCAATCCTGCTGCTTCAAATTGAGTCAACACACGATAAACTGTGGCCAGACCAACTTCTTCTCCATGATCTAATAATGTTTTATAAACATCTTCAGCACTCATATGGCGCTCATTAGAGTCTTCCAGAATCTGTAAAATTCGGATTCTGGGTAAAGTTGCCTTAAGGCCAGCTTTCTTTAAGTCTCGTGCTTCCAAGTGATCCTCCTTGCGATAAGAGTATTTATTTAACGCAGCAACAGTTCGATGGAAGAAAAGTATACGTTAAATGAGAATAAATGTCGTTGAGGAATTCTACTGCACAAGTTATCCTGCCCTATTAAATAACTATTAATTGTTCCCAAAATATCAATTCATCAACATGAAAAATATAACCATCTTCTGCCTCTCCCTGATTTTCCTTGCTGCGTGCAGCCGTAGCTTTGATGGTGGTTACAATCTACCTTTACTTTATAAAATTGATATCCAACAGGGTAATGTCATCGAACAAGACATGATCAATAAACTAAAACCCGGCATGAACAAGAATCAAGTAAAATTCATAATGGGCACACCCGTATTGATTGACCCTTTTCATAATGAACGTTGGGAATACATCTTCAGCTTTCAGAAAGGCGGGGGTGTAAGAGAACAGCGTCATATCACACTTCACTTCGAAGATGATAAGTTGACCCATGTTTCCGGTGATATCAAGGTTTCTAATACTCCCAGAATTGAAAATGAAATAGTGACTGAAGATGGGGCAATACTAGTCCCGAAATCGACAAAAGAAGAAAAAGGTTTCTTTGGTCGCTTGCTAGACAAGGTAACACCCGGCGATTAATTATTAGTTATTTCTTTTTAGCTCGCTGACGCCTGGCTTCTTTTGGATCAACTAGTAAGGGGCGATAAATTTCTATTCGATCACCCGGGCGCAAAACAGTATCGAGTTTTTGTATTTTACTAAATATACCGACTTTATTTACTTCCAAATCGATTTCGGGGAAACGTTCTAATAAACCAGAAAGGTGAATGGCCTGATTAATATTGCTGCCTTTAATGACATCAAGCCTTAGACTATTTTGACTAGCAGGTTCTATATAAAGGAGTTCAATAGTAATTGTCTCATTCTCTACCATAAACAACCCGCGCCCTTTCGACAAAAGAATCAACCAAGGAAGATGTGATCTTTTTAAAGGCTGCGCCTAGTGTGTGTTTCATTATTTTATTTTTAAATTCAAACTGCATATCTAATGACACAGAACAACCGCCATCAGATCTATCATGAAATTGCCAATAGCCATTTAATTCTTTAAATGGACCTTTCACAAGTTTCATGCTAATTGAAGTATCCGCTTTCATTGTATTCTCAGTGGTAAAGCTTTGTTTAATCTTACCTAATGAGATTGATATAGAAGCAATTAAAGAATTATTTTTTTCTTCCAACATATTTGCTTCAGTACACCAGGGAAGAAACTCAGGATAAGATTTAATATCGTTAACTAGTGCAAACATTTGCTTGGCGCTGTATGCAACATTAGCTTGCTTGTTTATTTTCGTCATTATTATGAAATTTAATTATCCATACCTAACAGCTTGAAAAATCCAATCGCATTTAGAAATATAATAATCACACCAAAAGGTGCAATATAACGAACGGCGAAGCGCCAAGCTTGATATGCAGTACTATCTCCTAGCCCTAGCTCTTCAACTGTTGATGTTCTAGACATCTTCCAGGCAGCAAAGACTGCAACCAGTAAACCGCCTAATGGCAACATAATGTTTGATGTCAAAATATCAAATATATCAAACAGACCATTCTCTTTAATCACTCCAGCAAATGGGAAAGAAAACGCCCAAAGATTAAAGGACAATACCGTCACTAAACCAAGCGCCCATGCAATAATACCCGACAGCGCCGTTGCTTTTAAACGAGTCATATTTCTATTTTCAACTAGCCATGTCACTGCAGGTTCAAGCAAGGAGATAGCAGAAGTCCATGCTGCAAATAATAATAATATAAAAAACAGGGTTCCAAAAAAAGTACCGAAAGGCATTTGTCCAAAAGCAATCGGTAAAGAAATAAAAATTAAACCTGGCCCACCTGCGGGTTCAAGGCCATAAGTAAACACAATCGGAAAAATTGCAATGCCGGCCAGAAGCGCAACTGAAGTATCTGCAATAGCAATGGTAAAACAATTAAATGTTATCGATGATTTTTGCGACAAATAGGAACCGTAGATCATGATGGCACCCATACCAATACTCAAACTAAAAAATGCCTGTCCCAATGCAGGCAAGAATATATCTGAGAAAAAATTCTTTTCCGCTAACGCTTCAAAGTCGGGCACGAACAAATAGCTAATACCTTCGACAAATTTCTCCGTACTCATCGCATAGCCAACCATGATTAAAAGCAAAATGAACAGCGCCGGCATTAAAAATTTGACTGCCTGTTCAAGACCATTTTTTACACCACGCGAAACAACAATGACTGTTATTAATATAAAACTTGTATGCCATGCCAATAATTTTTTCGGGTCAGAAATAAATTCGGTAAATATCTGTTTCGTTAATGTGGCATCAGCATCGACAAAAAGACCGGAGCCCGTTCTGAATATGTAGGCTAAAGTCCATCCGGCAATAACACTGTAATAAGATAGAATAATAAAACCCGCTATCACACCCATCCAACCGAGCAGATGCCAATGTCGGCTCAAACCTTCTTCTTCAGCCAAAGTACCCATTGTATTAATCGGACTTTGGCGACCACGTCGACCCAATAAAATTTCAGCCATCATGATTGGTATTCCCACCAAAATGACACAGGCAAGATAAACCAGAACAAAAGCACCACCGCCATTTTCACCGGTTAAATAAGGAAATCGCCAAATATTGCCGAGGCCAACGGCTGAACCAGTGGCAGCAAGGATAAAAGCCCAGCGGGAAGACCACTGACCATGAATAGAGGAACGTTTTACAGACATATTAAGATATCGTTTTTACAGACATTTTCCGTGAATTTACTGCTTCCTACAAGCTTATACCCGTGATACGGAGAATTATTAAATTGTCTCAAGATTCCGACAAATATGCCGCT
>CAYTIZ010000134.1:4304-6823 GCA_964437885.1 uncultured Enterobacteriaceae bacterium | reverse complement strand
GGGAACCCGTTAGGGCAAGACATCGGGGTGGCCTTTTTCTTCGTTAGTTCTTTTTGGCCACGCAAAAAGAAGTAACTCGCCATCAGGCGGAACAATAGTTAAAAAGAATTAAGCTCTTTCAAGCAATACAAAACTATAATCAAACTCATTCTTCTCATCTGCTTTAAAATCTTCCCTCGATAACTCCTTCCATTCTTCCCGGTCAAACTCAGGGAAAAACGTATCCCCTTCTATCTCGGCATGCACTTCAGTTAAATACAAACGCGATGCCTGTTTTAATGTGTGCTGATATATTTCTGAGCCACCAGTAATCATCACTTCTTCGATGTCTTTACAATGTTCAAAGATTTCATCCAAACTATGTAACACAGTGCAGCCTTCAACTTGATAGCTTTCATCTCGAGTAAGAATTATATTTTCTCTTCCCGGTAAAGGTCGACCTATTGATTCATGCGTTTTGCGCCCCATGATGATAGGTTTACCCATGGTGATTTTTTTAAAGTTCTTAAGATCGGAGGATATATGCCAAGGCAATGCATCGCCTTTACCGATAACATGATTCCTATCCATGGCGACTATGATTGATAACTGCATAAGGAAAAAATAATGATTCGTTACGTGCTGGTTGTCGCTATTTCTCGTTTCATTTGTTCAAGCAGACCATCAATACCGAAATTCTTAATGATAGCTCGATACTCATTACGATAGCTTTGCACCAAACTTAATCTCTCGACAGTAAAGTCGTAAGCAAACCAGATATTTACGAAACGTTTCATTCTGTATGAAATAGGGATTTCAATATCGCTTTTACCTCTTATTATTACTGTATCGACGGTGGCATAGTTTTCATTATCAAAACTAACGGTAATATACTCGACACGTTCACCGGCATAACGTTTAATCCGAAACCAGTAGGTATTAACTAATATCTCCTGAAACAAAGAGATAAATTCTTTTTTTTGTTCTTCAGTCGCGAGCTTCCAGTTGGTTGCCAGAATGCGTCTGGACATATCTTTGAAATTAATTCTATCTTTAATCAATTCAGAAATAATCTGTTTTCTTTTTTCTTCCGTAAAATCCTCGTTTTTTAAAACGTCTAACACATTATCGACAGTTTGCTTGACAATTTTTCCCGGTGATTCTTCATCCGCCTGTAACAAGAATGAACACAACAATAAAATAATAAAAATGACTGATCTTAATTCCATGATTTTTCCTTTTAGTACCATTTACTAAATTGCTATAGGCGCAGAAATTCTTGCATGCGACTGATAGTTTATTAATTCGAAATCTTCATATTTAAATTTGAATATATCATCAACATCCGAATTGAGTTTCATCTCTGGCAAAGGATAAGGTGTTCGTTGTAATTGTGTGTCAATTTGTTCCATGTGATTTAAATAAATATGTGCATCACCAAAAGTATGCACAAATTCACCTAATCTTAAATTGCATACCTGTGCAATCATCATCGCTAATAAAGCGTAGGAAGCAATATTAAATGGTACGCCGAGAAAGATATCTGCACTACGTTGATAGAGTTGACATGATAATTTTCCTTCTGCGACATAAAATTGAAAAAATGCATGGCAAGGCATTAATGCCATTTTATCCAACTCACCCACGTTCCATGCGCTGACAATTAAACGGCGGGAATCCGGGTTATTTTTAATTTGTTTAATAACATCTGTAATTTGATCCAGTGTTCTACCATCTGCTGTATGCCATGTTCGCCATTGCGCACCATAAACTGGTCCAAGATCACCATTCTCATCGGCCCATTCATCCCAGATAGAGACACCATGATCTTTCAGATATTTAATATTAGTATCACCTTGTAAAAACCAGAGTAATTCATAAAGGATCGATTTTAGATGGCATTGCTTAGTCGTTACCAAGGGAAAACCTTCATTCAAATCAAAGCGCATTTGATAACCAAACACACTAATCGTACCTGTGCCAGTACGGTCTTCTTTTCTAACACCGTTTTCTTTTACGTGTCGTAATAGTTCTAAATACTGCTTCATCAAGTTTCCAATTATTTTTAAAAATATACTAAATACGTGACCGCCATGGACGATGTGCATGAATGCACAAGTGTCGCAAACGCAAAGCGCGTAAAAGCGACCGGCGGAAATACTTGTACCAACAGTAGGCGCTTTAGGCGATGCACGACTCCAAGGATGGAGGAGATAGAGCAACGCAGGATGCCAAAGCCGAGGACGCCTACACGGATGTAGGCGGTAGACACCAAAAGTAGGCGCTTTATAGGCGATGTCAGGAACATATTGTCGAGCAATTGCAAGTGCATTTGTTATGTCTTCTTATAAGCCAGAGTCATTAACAGTGCACCAAATATTATCATAGGTAGAGTCAATAGCTGCCCCATCGTAAACCAGTCAAAGGCAAGATAACCAATATGTTGATCAGGAATACGGACAAATTCAACCATAAAGCGAAAGACACCATATCCGATCAGAAATAATCCAGATACTGCTTTTGCAGGACGAGGTGTTTTT
>CAYTIZ010000134.1:0-4284 GCA_964437885.1 uncultured Enterobacteriaceae bacterium | reverse complement strand
AAGAATAATAAACAGAAGCAAACCTTCAAACAGTGCTTCGTAAAGCTGTGAAGGATGTCTGGCAATGCTACCCGCCGCAGGATCGGGGAATATCATCGCCCAGGGCAGATTACTTGGCGCTCCCCAAAGCTCGCCATTGATAAAATTTCCAATCCTGCCACAACCAAGACCTAGCGGGACGACCGGCGCAATAAAATCCGTAACTTTGAAAAAGGGCTTGTTAATTTTACCAGCAAAAAACCAGACTGCGACAAGCACACCGATCAAACCGCCATGAAAAGACATGCCACCCTGTTGGATATAAAAAATCTCGATCGGATGTTGAATATAATACGAAAAATTATAAAAAATAATCGAGCCTAAGCGACCGCCAAGAATAATACCGAGCATGGCATAAAAAATCAGATCAGAGACTTGCTCATCACTAAATGCCCAATAAGACTGCTTAGCTCGATAGCGCAACAGCAACCATGCCGCCAAAATACCAACAACATAAGTAATGCCATACCAATGGATTTTCACGATACCCAAGTCTACAGCGACAGGATCAATATTTGGATAGGTTATCATAGTAAGTAAACACTAACATTTTTATAAAAAATTTAATTTAAGAAATGGCTTAGGACTGCCGATAATCAAAGAATATACAACTATACCTAAATAAATAATAATTATGGCTAGCCCCGAAATGTCAGAAAGACAAACAGTATCAAGCGTCAGATTGGAGATCCAGAAAATAGACTGCTTGCCACCTATGCCCTCAATCGCACAGGAAATTCTGATTGCATCCAATGATGATGCCACAGATATGGATGATATCGCAAAAATAATAAAGAGAGATCCTGCTCTGACAGCAAGAATAATAGGTATGGCTAATTCAGCCTTTTTTGGTTTTGGCAGAAATGTCACCACCATAGAACAGGCCATCATCAATGTTTTAGGTCTGGATTTGGTAAAAGGCTTTGCTCTGAGTCTATCCATGAGCAAGGTATTTGATCTGGAAAAATGCGCAAGTTTTGACCTTAAACAATACTGGTGCAGCGCATTTCTGACAGCAGAACTTGCTAGTGGTTTTACAAACCACATTGATTCAAAAGAAATCTACGATCCTAAACAACTTTATTTATATGGCTTGTTACACAATATCGGCATATTAGTGCTGGTTCATCGTTTCCCGAATATTATGACCGAATTATTTACTACTTCTATGGAAGATAGAGAAAAACGTCTAATTGATTATGAAAATGAAACCATTGACTTTAATCATCATCAAGCAGGAGCGTGGTTAGGTCACAAATGGAAACTACCTTATGAAATCATCGATATCATTGAGCACCACCATGATCTGAATCATCAGGAAAGAAACTCAAACTTAGTCATATTGATCGGTTTCTGTTCAAGAATCTCTCGTCAATGGGTGCTCGATACTAATTACGATCCAACACAAGAATTCGAAGTAATCAAAACACTTAAGCTTAATCCTGATTTATTAAAATCTTATCTGGATAAATCCCACAGTAAGTTAAGTGATATCCAGAAACTCGTCGATGACATAACCAGGTAACAACTATGCAAGAGTCAATGAAAGATATTATTGGAAGATTGGAAACACCGGATATTTTAAATAGCCGCTTTATACAGTTATTGGATTCTTTATCTGGAATAAGGACGATCTCGAATATGGGAAGTCAACAACTCGACAAGGAACAATTTATAGATTCAATAATGAAAACGATCATTGAGCATCTGGAAGTTGAAGAAACATCCTTATATTTGCTTGAAAATAATTCACTTAAATGCGTAGCAAATTTAAATTGGGAACAATTTATTGCAAATGAATCCTCCATAAATGACAAAGGCAACTCATACTTGATGGGTGAAGGGATTATTGGAAAAACAGCAACGAATCTTCAGCTCATACATATTCAAAACTGCAAAGCATCTGATGAAGATATGGTTAAATATGAAACAAACAAAAATAAAGTTGGCTCCTTAATCTGTGCACCCATTATGGCAAATAACACGCTTCTTGGTATCGTTGAATTATCTCATCCTGAGCCGAACCATTTTGAAGCATGGCAAGAACATTCAATAGTTATCTACACCGATTTAATAAGCATGTTGTTAAGCAATCATAAGCTCTTATGTGATATGCAAAGTATTGTGGATGTGCGCACTGAAGAACTCCGTCACTCTCTTGAAGAATCAGAAAAATTAAGAGCGCGCTATGAAGAAATGTCGGTTATTGACCCATTAACAAAGTTATATAACCGCCGCTATTTTTTTACCGAAGGTTCATCGACACTGGCAAGAGCAAAACGCTATTCTCAATCATTCAGTCTCTTGCTCATGGATATTGATCACTTCAAAGAAGTTAATGATGCATACGGTCATGCATGTGGAGACAATGTATTGACTACGATGTCAGGAATGTTGGGCCAATTTACACGTGAAGGCGATACGCTTGCCAGAATTGGTGGCGAAGAATTTGTACTCGCTTTACCCGAAACAAATAATGAAGGCGCCAGTAAGCTAGCTGAACGAATTAGAGAAACTATCGAAGAACATCATTGGAAATGCAATGAAAACACAATGAAAATTAAGATTAGTATTGGACTCGCAACACTAAAAGATTTCGAAAATGAGAAAATCATGAATGACGATATTGAGCTTAGCGATATTTTAAGAAAAGCGGACCTCGCTTTATATTATGTCAAGCAACATGGACGAAACGGTGTCAAATCATTTTCTGCAATACCTTAAACTGAAAAATAAAAACCACAGCGACATTGATTTTCTTTGCTCAGCAAGAGCGAAATTAGACTAATTCTTCAAGAACGGCTTGATTTAGTCGTTAAAAACAAGAATGATGTTCGACTCCAAGAATGAGATATATTGTATAGCAACATAGATTTTTCGAATAGCTATTCTAAATAATAATAAAAATAATAAGTAGTTATAGACTTATTTTACGCCCAATAGTTAACAATTTCTGATGTATAAGCGAGGAAGGCTAAGCGCTTATATTTCAACCATGAGTACTAAAAATCGATATAAATATACATTAAAGGGGATAATTAATATGTCAACAAGCAATAAAAAACTCCAAGCGTGGGTCGATGAAAAGGCCGCTTTATGTCAACCGGATAATATCGTTTGGTGTGATGGTTCTGATAAAGAATGGGATGCTATGTGGGATATCCTGGTCAAAGGCGGAACCGCCACCAAACTAAATGAGGAGAAGCGTCCTAACAGCTATTATGTCCGTTCCACTCCTGCTGATGTCGCACGAGTTGAAGATCGTACTTACATCTGTTCTGAAAAAGAAGAAGATGCAGGCCCCACCAACAACTGGGCTGATCCCAATGAAATGCGTGAAACCTTGAACGGCCTATTCACTGGCTGCATGAAAGGCCGAACCATGTATGTCATTCCTTTCAGCATGGGCCCAATTGGCTCACCCATTGCACATATTGGTGTTGAATTGAGCGACTCTCCTTATGTTGTTACCAATATGCAAATCATGGCGCGTGTTGGCCAGGAAGTGCTGGATGTACTAGGTGAAGATGGTGACTTTGTCCCTTGTATTCATACTGTTGGTGCTCCACTGGAAGAGGGCCAGGCAGACGTAGCTTGGCCTTGTAATCCAGATAACCGCTATATAGTTCACTATCCTGAAACTCGTGAGATATGGTCTCACGGCTCTGGTTATGGCGGTAATGCACTGCTCGGTAAAAAATGTCTTGCTCTGCGAATTGCATCGACCATGGGACGCGATGAAGGCTGGTTGGCAGAACACATGCTTATCCTCAAACTCACAAGCCCTGAAGGTGAAGTCCAGTTCGTTGCCGGTGCCTTCCCGAGTGCCTGTGGCAAAACCAATCTTGCCATGCTGACACCGACTATTCCCGGTTGGAAAGTAGAAACAGTGGGTGATGACATTTGTTGGATGAAATTCGGTGAAGACGGTCAGTTGTATGCAATTAATCCTGAAACCGGTTTCTTTGGTGTTGCACCAGGAACCAGTATGAAGTCCAATGCCAATGCCATGTATTCTCTGGAAGCCAATGCAATCTTCACCAATGTTGGTCTCACTGATGACGGTGATGTCTGGTGGGAAGAAATGACCGATGAGCCACCTGCGCATCTGATCGACTGGAAGGGCAATGACTGGACTCCGGATTCAGATACTCCAGCCGCCCATCCAAACGCACGATTCACAGCACGTGCAGAACAATGCCCGGTAATTGCTAGTGAATGGGATGACCCTAAAGGTGTCCCTAT
>CAYTIZ010000133.1:0-6831 GCA_964437885.1 uncultured Enterobacteriaceae bacterium | reverse complement strand
GGAAGATCGATGCTTTATTTCAGTTAACCAACGATTTGAAGAGATGTTTGGTTACGATCGAAATAATATTGAAGGCTTAAAGACTGAAATTTTATTTTCATCAAAAGATGATTTTGACGCTGTCGGGGAAGAAGCCTATAAAAAACTCCGCGAAAATAATACCTATTATAATGAGTGGTTTGTCAAGCATAAGAATGGAAATGAATTCTGGTGTGCTATTTCTGCTAAATCTATAGAAGAGGGAAAACCTGAGACTGGAACAATCTGGTTATATGAAGATATTACTGAGCGAAAACGTACAGAAGAAAAACTAATAACGCTGGCAAATTATGACACTCTGACTGACTTACCAAACCGATCATTATTTATGCATCGTCTGGAAAATTATATTGATGTGGCTAAACGTAATAAGCACATTTTATCTGTCATGTTTATTGACTTGGACCGATTTAAACAGGTTAATGACTCTTTAGGGCATGATGTCGGAGATGAATTATTAAAAGCAATCGCTAACAAATTAGACCACTGCGTACGTAATTCGGACACTGTTGCAAGACTTGGTGGTGATGAATTTACCATCATCATGGATGACGTTAGAAACAAACTTGTTCCAGAACGTACTGCGATAAAAATTATTCAGTCTTTAAAAGAACCTACTTTTATCAATGGTCAGGAAATCATCATAAGTCCGAGTATAGGTATTAGCATGTATCCCGCCGATGGAGGAAATATCACTGATCTGCTCCGTAGTTCTGATGCTGCAATGTATCACGCCAAAAAACTCGGACGAAATAATTACCAGTTTTATACCAATGAATTAAATGCCAAATCTTTAGATAAGTTAACGATTAAATCACGTTTGCGACATGCTATAAAAAATGATGATTTTGAACTGTACTTTCAGAAACAAGTTAATGTAATAGAAAATAAGGTTATTGGCTATGAAGCATTACTACGATGGCGTGATGAATCTGGAACAATAATATCGCCCAATCAATTCATCCCTATTCTTGAAGACACGGGCATGATTATCACTGTTGGCGAGTGGGTTATTTCTGAAGCCTGTCGTTGCGCCAACGTATTAGCCAAAAATAGTCCTGATCCTATAAAAATAGCTATCAACTTGTCCGCACGTCAATTTCAAGACAAAAATTTATTGCGACATATCGAAAATATGCTGCATAAATATAAACTTAGACCAAATGATATTGAACTGGAAATAACAGAAACAATTTTAATGTCAGGAACGGCATTCAGTCAAAATCTACTAAATAACTTACATGACATGGGTTGTAACATCGTACTGGATGATTTTGGTACAGGCTATTCCTCATTGGCATATCTAAAAAAATTTCCTATAGACATGATAAAAATAGACCGCTCCTTTATCAGAGACATATTTTCAGATCCAAGTGATGCTGCTATTTGTAACGCAATTCGTGCAATGGCTGATAGTTTGAATATTGATGTCATTGCTGAAGGAGTTGAAACAAAAGCACAACTGGATTATCTATTAGACAATGAATTTACAACTGTTCAGGGTTATTTCTATGGCAAGCCCGTACCTATTTCAAAACTGATAACCGATGAAAAAGAAACAAAATTAAAACTTGTTAAGTAGATATCATTTATCAAGACAGCCGATAATAACTCGAAAAGAGCTATCGTAGATCATTCACAATTTTAACTAGTTTGGAATAAATGTTACGTGATTAAATTTCAAACTATATTCATGAGGATGTCATGATGTATTTATTATCCTCGATATTTACCTGTTTATTATTCGTATCCATAGCTAACGCAGATATTATTCGAACAGACATATAGACCGAACTCAGTATCGCACCCAGTGAAACAAAAATTATCGTTATTGAGTCAAAGTATGGAAAACCTGTCGAACTATTTTGGCAAACACTTAATCCTGAAACGTGTACAAGTTCAGCCTGTATAAAATTTAAGGAAAAAACTCTGGATTCAATTTCGCATCATTCAACGGACAAGGCACATATGAACCAACGGATAATAAAGTCATTTTGTCATTTACTAATTGAATTCACGATGTAAAAATAGCCGTTACAATACAAATAACAAAAATTGAAAGAACCTGTACTGGCGAAATATGCGACTTAATACATATTACGGACACACAGAATTGGAAAGTGGTACGAATAAAGGAATTAAAAAATAGCGAAGATGACTCATACTAAACACTTCAAGGCGTTACTACAAAAGGAAAAGAGTTTGAAATTACTCTAGTCTGGTGGTTCTACGTAACTTCACCTTACTCGATGAGTTGTCCAAAATTTATAAAACACTGGGTTGATAAACCAAACTCCGATTATGTCCCATATGTTATTGCAGGTAGCACACTAGTACCAAATATCAGAAATAAAAAACATTTTATCCTTTCAGTTGATACTTGTACTAAAAAGGCTGCTAATTTCAATGCGCCAAAGGAGAGTGAATATTAAGTTGAGATAACAATATGATCATTCAACAACGTATTACTTTTTTTTCTTAGGATCGTTTACATAATAATTTAAATGCTCTTCTTCAAGCGCATCGATAATCGGCTTCAGATTTTCTGGTAATACATATTGCTGGTAGATTAGACCATTTTTCTTCAACTGTTCATCCAGATTTTTTAAAATATTATTTATCAATTGACTAACTGCTGCTTTTTGCATCCCAGTGTCTTCAATCACAACTTGACGTGATTGCCCTTTTACCAGGATACGATAAGCAACATCTTTCGACTTGGCTCTAATACGAAGTCCCTTAATGGCTAATGAAAATTGTTTGTCATTCATGATAGGACCGTAGTCTTCAATCCACTTAAAAATATCTAAAGAATCAATGTGTTCCAGTATAAGGTGCATTATATACATCGTCCTATGACAATCACTAAACAAACCCATATGGTAAGAGTGAATCGAAACAAACCCAAAATCATTAATATTATATACTTATATATATTAAGTATTATTATTATGATATAATTTATATACTAGTTTATTTTACAGGGAAGTAAAACATGGATGAAATAAAAAAGGAACAAATCATCAGTGCCATCTATTTAGCAATTAGCAACGGAAACTACCGATGTGCCCATACTATATTTGACACCATAACAATGGCGATGATCGATGACAGATTGGATCAAGTCATTGAGTTGATAGAACGATATGAATCTCAACAACTAACAGAAAAAGTCAGACAATTAAAATACGAGATTTAATTTAGGGCACCTCTATTAATGATTACTTCGTAGAGCTTTCAATTTAGATATGATGATGAAAATACACCTCCTTGTGTATCAATATTAAATCTAAAAGACTATCCGTATAGAGGAGAGGAAAACTTAGTTCCAGCTCTGGAATTTGATCTTCCAGCTACCGTCACTCTGTTTTTCAAACACATTGGAAATATTACCTTCCAACTTAATGACGTTGCCTTCGCTATCAACACGCGTTGCTTCCCAGATAGCAGATTCATAAACGATGTTTTCTTTAACATCTGTACCAACATTCGATATAGAATATTCTTTAACACCGACTTCTCTTAAAGCTTCCAGATAAGCCTGAATTGCAGTTCGGCCTTCAAGAATTTCACTGCTAGGCGGAAATACCACGGCACTCTCTGTATAGAGACCCATTAGACCCTCAGTATTACCCTCTTCAAAGCCACTAGCCCATACGTTGTTGAAACTTTCAACATCCATAGTTTCAAGTGTCGCTGAAGTTGCGTAGCCTGAAGTCAAAACCAATATTGGCAATAAGATCAAAGTTTTAAGTGATTTCATAGTTGTTTACTCCTGATAAAAGTTAATAATTTGTGCGTTGCAATAAATATAGGTACGATGCCCGAAATGAACAAGGCTGTTTCAGTTCATAGACTCATTCCAAATAGGAAATAATAAGATTGCGAAAACATGGATAGATTAACCAGCATGAAAGTCTTCGCTGCTGTCGTCAGGTTGGGCAGCTTTGCTGCTGCCGCAGAAGAACTAGATATTTCGAACACTATGTGTTC
Source organism: uncultured Enterobacteriaceae bacterium (assembly GCA_964437885.1). Lineage (GTDB taxonomy): Bacteria > Pseudomonadota > Gammaproteobacteria > Eutrophobiales > Eutrophobiaceae > UBA7359. The sequence continues at coordinate 2,799 of CAYTIZ010000133.1, read as the reverse complement.
AAAATTTATTCGCGACCTGGAAGATAGCCTGGGAGCAAGACTATTAAACAGAACCACACGCCAACACAGCTTGACTGAAATAGGTAGCGCCTATCATAAAAAGATCATTGATATTTTGACGGAAGTTGAAGAAGCAGAACAATGTGTATCTGATTTACAAAATAACCCCGTCGGCGTATTACGAATAATGTCACCACCTTCATTTGGTTCTTTTCATATTGCTCGCGCTATTAAAGGCTATAAAAAACAATATCCCAATGTTGCTATCGAACTAAATTTATCTGATGACTTTGAAAATCTGGTAGACCAGGGAATGGATCTCGCCTTCTGTGTCGGAGAACTGGAAGACTCCAGTGTTGTCGCATTAAAACTCTCATCCAGTCGATTAATTGTTTGCGCCTCGCCAGAATATTTGAAAGAAAACGGTACACCGCAAACACCACATGATCTAGGCGACCATGTTTGTTTGGCTATGATGGATCAACAGATCTTTTCTTCTGACTGGACATTTAATATCGATGGCAAAACAATAACGATTGATACTAATAGTAATTATTTGAAGTCTAATATCTCCGATTCGCTTCGCGTCGCCGCAATCAATGGTAGTGGATTAATACAACTGCCCTCCTACATGATTGGTCTTGATATTCAATCAGGTAGACTCAAACCCTTGTTGGAAAAATACGAACCTAAGCCCACCCCGATCAATTTAGTTTATGCTCACCGTAAACATATGTCGGTGAAGATAAGAAGTTTTGTTGACTACATGAAAGACTATTTTGAAATTCCACCCTACTGGGACAAGTGGATGTTTGAAGAGAAGTAATGATTAAACTGACTGATGCTTTTAACACTTTTTTGACCATATTTTGATGTAAAACTGTCAATATATATATATTAATTCATTATATTCAATGACTTAAATATTTTTCTGCTATTTTGTTGCGCTGCAACATAATAAGTGTATAATTACCTCCAAGTACTAAAACATATTTGGAGAAATATCATGACAAACACATTCGAAAATCTAGTAGCACCTGTAAAACTACTGAACGACTTGACCTTAAAAAGCATCGAACAAATCGCTGCTATTCAGATTAAAGCCATTCAGGATAACGCTAAAATCAGTGTTGATGCACTGAAATCTGCAACTGAAATTAAAGATATTGATTCACTGCAAAACTACCTGACTAGTCAGGCTGACGTTGCACAGAGCGTATCTAACAATGCTGTTGAAGATGCACAAGAAATCGCAAAATTGAGCGAATCTTATGCAAATAGTGTTAAAGAACTGGTTGAGAATTCAGTTCCCACTGCTTAATCTCAAGTTCTAAAGTTAAAAATTAAAACCGCTCTTTTGAGCGGTTTTTTTACGCCTACAGGGAAGTAGGCGCTTTAGGCGACGTCTGGAACAAGTTGTCGAAAATATAGGATGGACTCTTAGGATTTTTGCTCCATACACCAACAGTAGGCGCTTTAGGCGATTCCTAAGTCCCTACATCCACATAGGCAATATCGTTTATGCACGACGGCAAGGATGCCGGAGGTACGATTACAGGACGAAATCGGTACGACTCTAGGAAGGGAGGACGATTACAGGGATGTAATTGGTAGAGTCTGGAACGGAGACCGAGAGCGACAAGGAGTCAAAGCCGAGGAGCACACAAACGATAACGTCCATGGATGGATCGTATGTCGCGAGAGGACAGGAGTCCGAAGCAACGATGCAAAGGATGTATGTCGAAAATTACTGGAAATTATGTTCCCGACGATTTCACCCGTTTACATCCATGTAAACGTCCTGCATTTTCGATATTTGCCTGCATGGACACAGGTAAGGACGATTTGTATGGAACATAAATCGTTTCCGCCTTACATAGCAGTCATTTCTTATCCAATAAATCCTTTAAATTGGCAAAAGGCTTACCAGTTGCGTGTTCTCGTTCAAGTTCATTATTGGCACTAGTCGTAACACCTTCTGCATCAAGATATTTTGAATGCTCATGATCATGACAATAGAGACAGAGTAATTCCCAATTACTGCCATCATCAGGATTATTATCGTGATTATGATCTTTGTGGTGAACCGTAAGTTCACTAAGATTTTCGCGGATATATTCCCGTTCACATTTACCGCATATCCAGGGATAGAGTTTAAGTGCCTGTTCACGGTAGCCGTGCCCTCGTGCTTGGGCATTGCGCTTGGATTCTGCTACAACTTTATCAAGCTTATCCATCTTAATTTACAATAAATAGATATTATGATTTCTCAATAGATAGTTCTGTTAGTGTCTTAATACACCCGCTTGAATACTGATCAGATCGTCAAATGTCTTGAGCTGTTTTAATAAGCCGTTCGTTGAGGGATCGCTTTTATGCAAACATTCTTCAGCGTACTCAAAAATGGCACTTTGCGCTGGCAGCGGCTTGGTTTGCTCCAGAGTGTCTTTCATTCTAGGCAGGAATATCCACTGTAGCCATTGCTCGAATTTGAGCGTATCGAGGCAAAATGGGGTCGTACTGTTTAGTTCACTGTCAGCGGGACTGCTTTCGTCCCACTTGCCATGAGTGCGCAGGCTGGCTTCAACTTCGAGCAATACGTCGGCAATTCGGTTGGGAATATCGTGCATTGGACTAATTATACGTGGTGTTTGCTCATTTCAACAGATCGGAATTAAGAGCTAATCCCTATATTTAAGGGGTCTGATTCGTAGCTGTTTAGCTCTTAAAGCCATATTTTAGATATTTTCCTATAAAAATCACTCTGATATTTCACAAAATTCGTCATTCTGGTTTATA
>CAYTIZ010000132.1:0-6895 GCA_964437885.1 uncultured Enterobacteriaceae bacterium | reverse complement strand
TCCTCGATTGCTGTTCCAGACGCAATTCTACCTCCCCCATCCATGGAGTCGTCTGAACACGCATTTCCAAGTATCATGGATATATCTATAAAAAACAGGTTCGACTGAATTTTATTTTAATATGGTGACACTAATCACAAATGGACAACAGTCTCAGTAAATCGATAAGCGATGGCAGTACGATTATCACGCCGACTCAGCGATTAAGTCGTCATATTCGTTACCAATATGCGACAAATCAAATAGAACAGGGCAATCAAGCCTGGCAGACACCGGATTGTTTGCCATGGGTCGCCTGGTGTAAACGTAGTTTTGAATCTCTCTCATTTCGTACTGAAGCTCATAAGGTATTGTTGAACAATCTTCAGCAACAGTGGTTATGGCAGGAAATAATCAGTCATTCAAAGTATAAAAATCAGTTGCTACAAATTACTGCAACGGCGAAACAAGCAGCACAGGCTTATCAGTTAACCAAGGAATGGACTATTCCTATCTTCCCGAAAGAGATTTATCTGTCAGAAGATGCCTTTGCTTTTAAAAGTTGGGCTGACTCATATGAAAAACAAAAACAGGATAATCATTGGCTGGATGATGCAAGTTTGCCTGATTACATCGTGTCTCATATTGACGAGCTCAAATTATCGGTAAAGAAAATTATCTTTTATGATTTTGATCAACTAACGACACAGCAACTTAAACTTAAACAAATTCTAATTAATTCTGGCATTCAAGTTGAAGAACTTAATATGGCAGAACGAAATCAATCTGCTAGTGTTAGTGAGCAAATTGATAAGCAATCTGAGATATTAGCAGCAGCTTGTTGGGCAAGAGAACATCTGGAGAAAGATGAAAATGCAACGATTGGTATTGTTGCACCAAATCTCAGTGTTATACGCGATAAGATAGAATATGGTTTCGCCTCAGTATTAACGCCACAAAAGTGGGTTGAACCTGGCGAACCAATTCATAAACCTTATTCAATATCATTAGGCAAACCGTTATCAACTTATCCATTAATTCATACTGCGATTAATTTACTTACATTGGGTAAGCGCAAGGTTTCAATAAATACATTGAGTGTACTACTACATTCTCCGTTTCTAACAGGTGCAACAGAAGAAGCGGCGGCTCGCGCAAAATTTGATGCAGCACTTAGATGCATAGGCGAACAACAGCTTGGTTTTAAAACGCTATATTGGATTTCAGATGTTCGATGCAAGGAATATGAGCGATGTGAGGAATTCATTCAGTTATTAAAAACATTCGAAATTTCATTTTTGAGCCATGCCAGAAAACAAAGCTTACGGTCATGGACGATCGCTTTTTCAGAATGGTTGTCAGGATTTGGTTGGCCGGGCGAACGAAATTTAAATAGTGACGAGCATCAGGTTTTGACTGCTTGGCAATCAGCTTTAACTCAACTGGCTAGCCTGGATGGATTAAGCAAGCCGGTAAGTTTTAATACTGCTTTATTTCAGTTGAATAGATTGCTGGCTGAAACCCATTTTCAACCAGAAACATCTGAAACACCGATTCAAATATTGGGCATGACCGGTGCAGCAGGGATGCAGTTTGATTATATCTGGGTTATGGGTATGCAAGATGATTGTTGGCCAGCGTTAATGCCAGCTAATGCTTTTATCCCTATTGCATGCCAACGTGATTTTAATATTCCGACGGCCAGTGCTGATATTCAACTCGGTTTGGCTCAGCACATTACTAATAAATTGATTATATCGACAAAGGAAATTGTATTTAGTTACGCTAATCAGGAAGGCGATCGACTTTGTCGACCTAGTCCGTTAATTAAGATTGCCGATGTTCGGGTTAGTGGCAATGAAGAATGTGGCGATTACAAAAATACAATACTTGAATCATCCAGAATAGAAACGTTCATTGATATTAATGCACCGGAAATTCCCGTTGGTCAAACGGTAAATGGCGGGAGCTCATTATTTAAAGATCAATCAGGTTGTCCATTTAAAGCCTTTGCGCGACATCGTTTGCATGCTGAATCCTTAAAAGAAGTAGATATAGGATTAAGCGCTGCTGAACGAGGTAATCTGGTACATCGTGCCTTACAATATCTTTGGCAACGATTGAAGAATTTAGAGAATTTGAAATATCGAACAGAATTAGAGTTGGAAAAATTAATTCATTCTGTTGTTCTGGAAGCGATTAAACAACAAATCTCCCAACAACCGGAAACATTTACTGACCGTTTTACTGAGCTTGAACAACAGCGTCTTGAACAATTATTAAAACAATGGTTATTAATAGAACGCGATCGTAGTGGTTTTAAAGTTATCTCAACTGAAGAATGGAAAACGATTATCTTTGAGGATATCGAATTACATTTACGCGTTGATCGTGTCGATGAATTAGCCGATGGTCGTTGTGTCATTCTGGATTATAAAACAGGCGTGGTTACTAAAAATGATTGGGAATCAGAAAACCCTAATGATCCGCAACTTCCTTTATATGCTGTCACAAACAGCCAACAAGTTGCGGCGATTGCCTTTGCCAGTTTAAAACCTGGCAAGCTGGGTTTTGTTGGTCAGGCTGATGCTGATGATATCTTGCCAAAAGTTAAGCAAGATACTGATGTGTTATGGCAGGAAAAGCTGGATAGTTGGGAACAAATATTAATTCAATTAGCGAATGATTTTCGCAAAGGAAAAGCCATCGTTGAGCCGACTATTGCTGCGTGTCGTTATTGTGATTTGCATGCACTATGCCGAATTCATGAACGAGTTGAAAACCTGGATGAGATAAACCTGCAAGAGGGAGAGATAAATGTCTAATCCCGTTGTTGATATTGAAGCAAGAACAAAAGCACTTGTTCCAGATCAATCGTTTATTATTCAAGCGCCTGCAGGCTCAGGTAAGACCGGCTTATTAATCCAGCGTTATTTAAAATTATTATCTTTGGTTGATGCCCCAGAAGAGATTATAGCGATTACCTTTACACGTAAGGCTGCTGCCGAGATGCATAGTCGAATTCTAGATGCTCTAAATATAGCATTGTTTGAAAAACAACCAGAATCGAATCACGATAAAACCACTTATGAATTAGCAAAGCTAGTATTGAAACGTGATCAGGAAAAAGGCTGGCAGCTAACAGAAAATCCCGGCCGCTTACGGTTACAGACGATTGATTCACTCTGTGCATCCTTAACAAGACAAATGCCAATGTTGGCCAAATTAGGAACGCAACCTGAAACACTGGAAGATGCAGAACCATTATATCAACAGGCTGCAATTAATACGTTGGCTGAACTGGAAAGTGGTGAAGGTTGGTCAGATGCAATTGCTAATCTTGTTGTTCATTTAGATAATGATTTGCCTCGGATTAAAAACTTGGTCGTTGATATGTTAAGAAAACGCGATCAATGGTTAGCTTATGTTATTCAGGAGCATGACCGTAATGATATGGAACAGGCTCTGGCCAGATTGATTGAAGATCAATTAAAGATTGTAAAAAAGAAATTTCCCAATGAGTTTGAATCAGATCTGGTTGAAACAATACAGTTTGCTGCAAAAAATCTGAATGAGACTGATCCTGACAACCCAATTTCAACTTGTTTGTCGCTGTTATCCATGCCTGATAATAAAGCCAGTGCATTAAGTTACTGGTGTGGCATTAGTGAATTATTATTAACCAGAACAGGAACATGGCGAAAACAATTCACTGTTAAGACTGGTTTTCCTCCAGCAAGCGGCAATAAGCTTGAAGCGGAAGAAAGAAGCAGTAAGAAAAAACAGATACAGGCGTTATTAACTGAGTTACAAAAAGTTGATGGTTTGCAGCATGCTTTGGCAACGATTAGTAAATTACCTCCTGCAAAATATACTGATGCAGAATGGTTGATTGTTAACGCACTATGTGAATTATTGAAAATTGCTGCAGGACAATTACGATTAATTTTCGCTGAGCGAAATCAAATGGATTTTATCGGTATTGCTGCTTCGGCAGTAGAGGCATTGGGAACGAATGATGCGCCGACAGAGTTGGCATTAAATATGGATTATCATATCAAGCATATACTGGTTGATGAGTATCAGGATATTTCTGTTAATCAATACCGTTTGTTACAGCGTTTAACGCGTGAATGGTCATTAGATGATGGACGTAGTTTGTTTCTTGTAGGCGATCCTATGCAGTCAATCTACCGCTTTCGTGAAGCAGAAGTAGGACTGTTTATAAAAACATTCCACGATAAATCATTGGGTAATATTCCGCTTGAAGCATTACGTCTTAGTGTTAATTTTAGATCGCAACAAAATCTGGTTGAGTGGGTTAATGATAGTTTTCAAACAATTTTCCCGAAACAGGATGATTTAATTACCAGTGCTGTTTCATATAGTGAAGCAGTAGCGTTTGATAAAACGGCATCAAGTAATAATGTAAAAATAGTCCCGCAGTATAATCGAGCTCATAAAAAGGAATCACAAAATATTGTCGATATTGTTAAGGAAATAAAACAGAAAAACCCGGAAGACAATATTGCCATATTGGTTCGTAGCCGTTCACATCTTGCTGAAGTCATTCCTGCCTTAAGAAAAGCAGGGATAGGATATAAAGCTATCGATATTGAAGGGCTGGGATCGCAAGCATCGGTTCAGGATTTACTTGCTTTAACGCGTGCATTCTTATTTCAGGCTGATAGTGTTGCCTGGTTGGCTTGTTTGCGTGCGCCATGGTGCGGTTTAAGCCTTGAGTCTTTATATTTACTATGTCATCAAAACAAAGACAAAACAGTATGGGAATGTATTTGTGATGCTGTTCTGGTTAATAATCTGCAAGCAGATCAACAGACGCGATTACAAAATTTCAAAACAATATATAAAAACAGCCTGTTACAGAAACAACGTTTATCAATACGAGATGCAGTTGAATCTTTCTGGGTGCAGTTAGGTGGGCCAGCGACATTATCGAATAAAACCGATCTTGAAAATTGTTCAACTTATTTTTCCTTGCTGGAAAGTCTGGATCAGGGTGGAACGATAGAAGATTTAAAAGAATTGCTTGATGATGTCAGTCAGTTATATGCGACACCTGATTTAAAAGCAGATAATCAGTTACAGGTAATGACGATACATAAAGCCAAGGGGCTGGAATTTGATCATGTCATTTTGCCAGGACTAGGACGCTCACCGCGTTCTAATCAAGGCGGTTTATTGGTTTGGCTATTACGACAACGCGAGAATCAACAAGAAGACCTTGTTTTGGCTCCCATACGCGAAGCAGGGAGCTATCAAGCACCGATTTACGATTACATAAACAACACGGATAAAGCTAAACAAAGTTACGAAGATGCACGACTACTCTATGTTGCGACGACACGCACAAAGAAAACATTACATTTACTTGGTCATGCCAGTGTTAAAGAAAAGAAAGACGGAATAACGTGCGACGCACAAAGTCGTTCATTACTCGGATATTTATGGCCAACAGTTAAATCAATCTACGAACAATGCATGCCTGCAAGTATAGAGCAGAGTGAAGAAGAATCTATTGTTGTCATTAATCAGGAAACGAAACGTTTAAATAAAGATTGGAAAATGCCATGTGCGCCAACAGGAATAAAATGGCAACAAGCAACGAAAGACGAACCTGAAGAAGATCCAGTGTTGATCGAATTTGAATGGGCAGGAGAAACAACAAAGCATATTGGTTCAGTTGTACATAATGGCATTCAATGTATTGCAGAAGATGGAACAGATAAGTGGACAAGTGAATATATTAATGCTGAACAGAAAATTTTTGATACAGCACTTAAACAACTTGGTGTTTCCGAAATTGAAAGACCAGATGCAGTAAAACGTATTATCCATGCATTAACAAACATGATCAGTGACGAACGTGGGCAGTGGATACTCTCAAAAGAGCATAATAAACAACAAAACGAATATTCCATTAGCGGTATTGTTGAAAATAAATTAATCAACGCAATTCTGGATAGAACCTTTATTGATAAAGAAGGTATACGTTGGATAATTGATTACAAAACCAGCCGACACGAAGGTTCAAACCTTGATGCCTTTCTTGACCATGAGCAGAAACGTTATCAGGAGCAACTTGAAAAATATGGAAAGTTAATGAAACAACTCGGTGAAGAGAAGATAAAATTGGCTTTGTATTTTCCACTATTACAAGGTTGGCGAGAGTGGAATGCCCAATGAGATGTATACGTAGCAGCGGTATAATAAAATGTTATGTGTATCAGGTTAGGGAGGAGTCATGTATCAAGATGTTCTGAAATTTTGGTTTGAAGAAATTGACGAGTCAAAATGGTGGGCTGAAGATAAAGATATTGTTCGACTCATTTTTGAAAGATTTTCTGAGGTGCATAGCCTGGCTAGCAGATGCGAGTTGTTTGAGTGGAGAACGAGTCCTGAGAGTAGATTGGCTGAGATAATAGTTTTAGATCAGTTTTCCAGAAACATGTTCCGAAATTCACCATTGGCATTTTCCAATGATGCATTGGCTTTAGCATTGTCTCAGGAAGCAATTTCTATAGGTGCGGATAATCTGCTAGATATGAAGAGAAGAAGCATTCTTATCTTCCCTTTATGCATAGCGAGTCAAGAAAAATTCATGATGTCGCTTTGGGGTTGTATAAAACCACTGGTATTAAATCGAGTGTCGATTTTGAAATCAGGCACAAAGAAATAATCGATAGATTTGGTCGCTACCCTCATAGAAATGATGTATTAGGCCGAGAGTCTACCGAAGAAGAAGTATTCTTGAAACAACCGGGCTCAGGATTTTGATCATGGTGGTGAATAATATATGCAAGAAGTTACGCCAACTTTCACGGTCCGGTTATGCACGATGTTGAGGCTGTAGAAAAACCCCTATTTCTGTCTTTACTTTGGTAAAATAGCGCAA
>CAYTIZ010000131.1:0-6933 GCA_964437885.1 uncultured Enterobacteriaceae bacterium | reverse complement strand
ACGCATTGGTGTCTTGAAACTCATCGACCAGACCGTGCTTGAAGCGATGCTGATAATGTTCACGGATCGCACCTTGATCACGAAACAATTCAAATGTTCTTAATAATAATTCTGCAAAATCTACCAAGCCTGATCGCTCGCAGGTCTCTTGATAGACTTTATATATCTGCACCATTTGCTCGGTTGTTACATCATCATGAGCATCTATATTTTCAGGCCTTAAACCTTCATCCTTACGCGCATTAATAAACCATTGCGCTTCTCTCGGTTTAAAATTTGATTCATTCAGATTCATAGCACGAATAACGCGGCGTACGGCACGATATTGATCTTCACTATCCAGTATCTGAAAGCTTTCCGGTAAATTTGCTTCTTGCCAATGTGCGCGTAGCAGGCGATGAGCAAGACTATGAAATGTACCCACCCACATGCCGCGCGTGGGCTGGTTCAGAAGATTTTCTATGCGGGAGCGCATTTCTGCCGCTGCCTTATTGGTAAAGGTCACCGCCATGATGCTATAAGGACTAGCTTGACCCGTTTCGATGTACCAAGCGATACGATGCACTAATACCCGGGTTTTACCGCTACCAGCACCCGCTAGAATCAGTAAATTTCCGGCTTCTGCACCAACAGCTTCGCGTTGGTCGGCATTTAGTGAATCGAGTATGTAGGATATATCCATACAACGGATTGTACGCAAAGTTAGCTGGATATAAAAATACAGCTAACTAATCTCATTTATTGATAATGCCAACTTAGAGAAGAGTCATAGTTTGAACAAATACCAGACACGAACCGTTGGGTTTGGGTCAGAACATCGCCGAGCAAGCGAAACAGTAACTATACGAACAATGATCTATTCTCTTGCACGTCTGGGAGATTTAAGCAACGCTCTGACCCAGAGTTCAGCGTTGCTCTAGTTGCTAATTGACCTGAGTGCTAGAATGTACAATTTACAGATAAATAATAAATAATTATGGAAGCCATGAGTACGAACACATTGACAGATAATAGGGATGAACTGACCCGCATCATTGATTCCGTATTAACCCAGGCCAGGGAAATGGGAGCCAGCGCTGCGGAAGCAGACATTGGTACCGGATCGGGTCTATCCGCCAATGTTCGCAAAGGCGAGATAGATAAACTCGAATATGAGCGTGACAAGGGACTCAGTATTACTGTTTATATTGATGGCCAAAAAGGCAATTCCAGCACTTCCGATTTTAGTGCGTCCGCAGTAAAACAGGCAGTAAAAGCGGCGATTGGTATTGCAAAATATGCTAGCCGTGATGAACATGCAGGTTTGGTAGAGGCTGAACTGATGGCAACGGAATTCCCAGATCTAGATTTGTATCATCCCTGGTCTATTTCGCCCGAAGCAGCCATTGATCTGGCTATTGAATGTGAACAATCTACGTTCGATTGTGATAAACGTATTTCAAATTCTGATGGCTCTGTCGTCAGCACCTATTCTGGCTTAAATCTTTATGGCAATAGCAATAATTTTATTCATGGCTGGAACTGGTCTAGCCATACCATTGATTGCACCGTCATTGCCGAAGATAGTAATGGCATGCAACGCGATGGCTGGTATAGCAAAGCATGTGATTTTAATGATTTACAATCGATCCATGACATTAGCCAGAAAGCCGCAAGAAGAACCGTTGCTCGACTAGGCTCTCGTAAATTGAGCACTCGCCAGGCTCCCATTATTTTTGAGGCGCCAGTTGCTTCCGGTCTTTTTTCAGCACTCATTACTGCAATTTCAGGAGGCAGTTTATATCGTCGTGCCAGTTTCTTGTTAGATAAGAAAGGTGAACAAATCTTTGCTGATCACATCAACATAAGCGAACAACCCTATATCATGAAAGCACTGGGTAGCGCACCATTTGATAACGATGGTGTAGCGACCAAAGAACGCGCCATCATTAAAGATGGCGTGCTTCAGGATTATATATTGAGCGGTTATTCGGCGCGTAAGCTTGGATTACAAACAACCGGCAATGCTGGCGGCGTACACAATCTTGTCATTGAACCCGGGAATAATACTTTGGATGAGTTAATAAAAAATATGGGCACGGGCTTATTAATCACAGACATGATTGGTTTTGGCGTCAATCAAATCACCGGAGACTACTCACGCGGCGCTTCTGGATTTTGGGTAGAGAATGGTGAACTGGCCTATCCTGTTGAAGAAATAACAGTCGCCGGAAATTTAATCGACATGTATAAAAACATTATTAGTATTGCAAATGACGTTGACCATCGCGGCAATATCTTAACGGGCTCAGTTATGATGGACACAATGACTATTGCAGGAGAGTAGTTATACCCATGAATATAAAGGAAGCCACAAACTCATCATCGCTTGATACTAAAAATATCGATAATGCTGTTGATATTATAGGTAGCATCATACTTGGCAAAGAAAAAGCAATCCGGCTCGCATTAGCCTGCTTGATTGCCAAAGGACATTTATTAATAGAAGACACGCCAGGTGTGGGAAAAACAACGCTGGCGCACACTCTGGCTAAAGTACTTGGACTGCATCATCAACGCATTCAATTCACCAGTGATTTGTTACCAGCGGACATCCTTGGCGTTTCTGTTTATAACCGTGACACTAGCAAATTTGATTTCCATCAGGGTCCAATCTTTTCAAACATCATTCTTGCTGATGAAATAAATCGTGCCACACCAAGAACGCAAAGCGCATTACTTGAAGCCATGGCTGAGAATCAAGTAACTATAGAAGGTGAAACTCGAGACTTACCTCAACCTTTTTTTGTTATTGCGACACAAAACCCTACTAATCAAGTAGGCACTTTCCCACTGCCTGAATCACAACTGGATCGATTTCTAATGCGCATCGAGTTGGGCTACCCGGATAACAAAGCTGAACGTGAATTACTAAAAGGCAAAAACCGAAAAGACTTATTAGAAGATGTTCAAACAGCGTTATCTATTAGCGAGCTCATTCAGTTACAAAAACAGCTTGAACACGTTCATATTTCTGACGCCTTACTTGATTACCTACAAAGCTTGCTTGAATTCAGCCGTACTTCTAACAAGTATATTAATGGCCTGTCACCACGTGCGGGCATTGCTATTTTAAATGCTGCGAAAGCATGGGCAATTATAAGTGCACATCAACATGTTTTGCCTGAAGATGTTCAAGCAGTATTGCCGAGCGTCGTTGGTCATCGCTTGCGGTTCGCTTATGAAATTACTGATGGACAAACATTACAACCCGCGCAACATCTGATCCAGCACGTTCCCATTCCCTAATATTTTTAAGCGACCCCTGATGCCAACAAGGATTGTATTAGAACGATTTCCGGCCGACTCTTCCGGCATGCTCGACTTCCAATCAGAGCAACTTAAACTTCACCGTGTTTATATATTCCCGACTATTCAAGGTTGGTTATACGGAATGATGTTAATTGTCATGTTATTAGGCGCAATTAATTACAACAATAGCATGGCATACATGCTTTGTTTTTTACTTGCCAGTCTTGGGCTGGTTTGTATACTGCACACTTATCGTAACCTAAGCGGTTTGATAATTTCTTCTTCAAAGCCAAAAGCAGTATTCGCTGGCCAACCAGCATTATTCCCAATACAACTGGATAATCGTCTGGGACTGGAAAAATTCTCAATACAATTGGAACAACGCGAAACAATTAAAAAATTATTTCGCAAAAGAAAAGAAGGCCTGAAAATTTCTATTGGTATAGGAGCAGGCAGACAATCAAGTTGTCATTACCCTGTTCAATCTTCTCAACGCGGCATATTAGCAAGCGAACGTTTGAAAATATCAAGCAACTTTCCATTAGGTCTCTTTATCGCCTGGTCTTATTTTGAACCCGAACACGAATGTTTGGTTTATCCCACACCTCAGGGTCAAAAACAATTGCCTCTACGCACCTTAAATAAAGATGATGCAAATTACGGTTTACAATCCGGCACGGATGATTTTGTCGGCTTCAGAAAATACCGGCCTGGTGACCCTGTCAATTCCATTGCATGGAAAGTATTCGCAAGAGAACAAGGTTTGTTGGTTAAACAATTTAGCGGCAAGGGATCACAAACACTGATACTTAACTGGGAGTCTGTTTCACATATTAACGATATTGAGTCTCGGCTTTCTCAATTGTGTCTCTGGATATTGCTCGCTGAAGAAACATCCTTGCACTATGGCCTGAGAATACCTGGCGCCAGCATTGAACCCAATCACGGCTTGCAGCATAAGGAGCTTTGCCTGGAAGCATTAGCGCGTTATGGAAAGTAACCCTAAACAAGAGTTAAATATCAATAAAATAATATGGCTTGCGCTTGGTGTCGTATTGGCCAGCTTTCCTCATTGGCATCGCTTGCCGCTCTGGATCCCGATTTCACATGTCATTTTATTGACTGCTCGCATTTATATTCCTTATCAACTACCGACAATCTGGTCACAACAAAAAACTACTATTAACATAGTTCGTTTAGTCATTATGTTTGCCGGTGTCGCTGGTGTATATGGTAGTTACGGAAGTCTTGCTGGACGCGATGTCGGCGTGGCTCTTCTAGTCTTATTAGCAGGGTTTAAAATTTTTGAAAGTAATTTTAAACGTGACTTTTACATCTGTACCTATCTTGGTTATTTTCTGATTATCACCAACTTTTTTTACACACAAACTATTCCAACTGCAATTTATATGATGCTAATCATCATTATAATGACGACTGGATTAATTGTGTTTAATGATACGGAACAACAGTTGACACTTTTAAAACGTTTTAAGTTATCAACAACACTTCTGATCCAGGCGACACCAATTTTACTAATTTTGTTTATCCTGTTTCCACGCGTCAATGGTCCTTTATGGGGCATGCCTAAAGATGCTTTTACCAGTGTTACTGGAATTACGGATCAAATGTCGCCGGGAACAATTAGCAAACTTGTCCAATCGGATGAAGTTGCTTTTCGTGTTACATTCAAAGACCAAATTCCTGAACAGTCAAAACTGTATTGGCGTGGCCCTGTACTCTGGCAAACTGATGGACGCAAATGGACTATAGGCAAAGACCAATCTAATCAGGAGCCCTCACCTATTGAGTATACAGGTAAGCCTATACACTATGACCTAACGATTGAACCAAGCAATAAAAAATGGTTGTTCGGTCTTGAGATGGTGTCAGAACTGCCTGACAACACTTATTTCACTAATGACTATCAATTAAAAACGCTTGAGCCAATACGTGCGCGACAAGTTTTTACATTAAACTCTTATAGTTCGTTTCGTTTAAACAAAGAAAAGAATTCTAATTTAGAACGTGGCTTAATACTGCCAGGAACCAGTCATCCGAAAACACGCGAACTTGCGTCAAAATTACGTGACGAATTTAAAGAGCCGGCACTAATCGTACAAGCTGCACTTGAATGGCTAAAAAATGGAGATTTTGTATATACGTTGACACCTCCTTTAATGACACAAGACATGATCGATGAATTTCTATTTAACACTCGTCAGGGGTTTTGTGAACATTATGCGGCAGCATTCACAATTATAATGCGTGCAGCGGGCATACCAGCACGTATCATCACAGGTTATCAAGGCGGCGAAGTTAACCCTATTGGCAATTATCTGATTGTTAGACAACACGACGCTCATGCCTGGACTGAGGTATGGCTTGAGAACCGGGGTTGGCTTCGCGTTGATCCAACGTCGATTGTATCGCCCATCAGAGTTAGCGAGGGCATTAATAATGCTTTACCCGAGGGTATTATCAATATCCCATTAGGACTGGAAAACAACGAAACGGCGTTACGTATTTGGCAAAAAATGCGTAGTGCCGTCGACATGGTCAACTACAGGTGGGCTCAATGGGTATTAGGTTATAGCCCTAAACAACAAAAGCGCTTCTTGCAATACTTTGGTTTTAACTCAATAAACTGGAAAGAGTTAACTTTTTCTCTTTTTGCTTTTCTTGGCATTATAGTTGCTGCTATTGCGGCATATCTTTTCAAGAAAACGCCGGAGACAATTGAGCCAGCAAGAAAATATTATGATATCTTCTGTAGGAAGATGGCTAAAGCAGGTTTGGCAAGAAAATCATATGAGGGCCCTGTCGATTTTGCTCAACGTATTTTAACAACACGGCAAGATCTAAAAAGTGACACACAAAATATAACAAATTTATACGTGCTCATTCGTTACTGTTCTGATGACAACAAACTATTACAATTAAAGGCGGCAATAAAATCATTCTCTCCAGGAAAAATGATTCCAACATCGAATTAGAGAACACGATGAGTGATCCTTTAACACCATTAACAACTTTAGATATTGGTAATCAGGAATTATTTAATAATGTTAACTTCAATGCCATCATGCCACTTCTATCTGATTGTTCTATTCGAAATATGTCTGAAAATGAGATTTTGATTAAGGCAGGAGAAACAAACAACAGTGTTTATTTAATATTATCAGGTTCATTTAACGTACGCCTGACAGAAGATAATTCTGACGCGGTAGCTGTACTTAAACCTGGCCAAAGCATTGGCGAAATAGCTGTTATTGATCATCAGCCAGCTTCTGCTTATGTCTCCGCTGCTGAAAACTCAAGAGTACTCGTCATTGATGAAGAAGTGATGTGGTCTTTAATTGGTAGTTCACACGCGATATCTAATAACCTGCTTGTCGTCTTATCTCAACGCTTGCGACATGGCAACTCTGTTATCAATAAAATAAAGGCCTCGCTTAAAGAGTATGAACATAATGCTACAGTTGACGCACTAACCAGTCTTTACAATCGACGATGGCTGGACAATGCGATGATTCGTGTCATGCATCGTTGCCATAAAAACAATGAAGCATTATCTGTCATGATGATCGACATTGATCGCTTTAAAAGTTACAACGATAACTATGGTCATCTTGCCGGGGA
>CAYTIZ010000130.1:0-7100 GCA_964437885.1 uncultured Enterobacteriaceae bacterium | reverse complement strand
TAGGCGACAAAGAGTAGACGAGTGCAGTAATCGTGCAAAGCTCTCTACTAGTCTAAGGCAGGGAAAGGCTGTGCGCTACCCGGAATATGATTTATGTGTTCTCAGGAAAGACCACTAGATGTTCGATTTCGAGTCGTATGCCTATCGGTTCATTGATTGGATGGTCATGATGACTAGGCACCAGGCTCAGCAAACGCACGCCGCTTTCAAGCTCGAGCGTATACAAAAACTCTGCCCCTCTGAATGCCTTATCCCTGACACACGCCGTCATATTACTATCATCATCGTGCAAAATATCATCTGGTCGGATCAGTACTCTGACTTTCTTACCCTGCTCTACCCCATGCTGTGCGGAACTTTGTATATTACCAATTTCAGTCTTAACTTCTTTATTATTAATAACTTCACCAGAAATAAAAACACCTTCGCCGATAAAGTTAGCCACCTCATGTGTTTCCGGTTCATGATAAAGTTTAAATGCACTATCCCACTGTAATAATTGTCCATCATTCATCACGCCAATAACATCCGCCATGGCAAAAGCTTCGAGCTGATTGTGGCTCACCATAATGGTAGTAATCCCATCTTGTTTTAAGATTTGACGAAGCTCACGTGCGATTTGTTCTCGTAATTCAACATCGAGGCTAGCAAAAGGTTCGTCCAGTAATAATACACCCGGGCGCGGAGCCATTGCTCTTGCCAAAGCAACTCGCTGTTGTTGACCGCCGGACAGACTATGAGGATATTTATTAATGTGTTTTTGCAACGAAAGTAATTCGACCAATTCATCTAAACGTTGTTTAACTGTTGTTACATTCTTACTATTTAAGCCAAAGGTAATATTGTCTGCCACGCTCATGTGCGGAAACAATGCGTAATCCTGAAACACCATACCAATCTGTCGTTGTTCTACCGGAAGTTGACAAGCAGGATTACTTACTCTTACACCTTTGATCCAGACTTCGCCCTGATGTTGCTTTTCAAAACCAGCGATACAACGTAACAAGGTTGTCTTGCCACAACCACTAGGCCCGAGCAAACAGGCTATGCCTGCTGCCGGCAAACCAAAGGAAATGTTTTCCAATATACTACGACCTTCTATCGAGGCTGATAATTCTTTTATTTCAATTGCGTTATTCATGGCCGGCACGGGAGCGTGAAATTGAGTTGCTGATCATAATAACCGGAATAATACCGGTAAGCACGATAGCAAGTGCGGGAACTGCCGCATCGGCCAAACGCTCTTCATTAGCAAGTTCATAAGCACGAACTGCCAAGGTATTAAAATTGAACGGTCGCAATATTAATGTCGCTGGAAGTTCTTTTAACACATCAATAAAAACTAATAATAAAGCCGTTAATAAACTACCTCGCATCATCGGCATATGAATACGTTTGAGAATGCTTGCCGGCCGCAACCCTGTCATTTTTGCAGCTTCGTCCATTTCCGGTTTTATTTTTACCAAAGCAGCTTCAACTGTATTGATTGATACAGCAAGAAAACGAGTCAAGTATGCAAAGATTAATGTCACTACTGTACCGCTAATCAATAAACCACTACTGATGTTAAAATTTTCCCTGAGAAACGCATCCAATGTATTGTCAAACCATGCAAATGGGATCAGCACACCGACGGCTATCACCGTGCCGGGTATGGCATAGCCCATGCTGACAAAACGCACTAAAAAACGATTAATTGATGAATCACTATTTCTGTTCGAATACGCCATAAACAATGCAAGAAGCATCGCCAGCAGGGCTGTGACAAAGGCCAACAATAAACTATTGAACAATAATAAATAAAAATCTTTGCCTAATACTACTGAATAAGTATCCAATGCCCAGTTAATTAAAAAACATACGGGGATGATAAAGCCAAAGATTAAAGGCGCCGCACAAAGTACTAACGCTATAGATGCTTTTACACCATGTAATTGTTTTTGCATCAAGGCACTATAACGATTACTGGTATGATGAAACCGCGCTTGCCTACGAGATCGTTTTTCCAGATATAAAAACACCGCCACGAATACTAACAACAATGCTGATAATTGCGCTGCAGCCAGACTATTTCCTAAACCAAACCAGGTTCTGAATATCCCTGTAGTAAAGACAGAGACGCCAAAGTATTGAACCGTGCCATAATCTGCCAGCGTTTCCATAACAACCAGAGATAAGCCAACCATAATAGCTGGTCGCGCCAATGGTAAGGCCACACGCCTGAATGCATTAAAAGCATTACAGCCCAGCGTTCTTGATACCTCTAAAACACAAACTGATTGTTCAATAAATGCCGCTCGCGCCAATAAATATATATAGGGGTATAACACCAACGATAACATTGCTATTGCACCGCCGAGCGAGCGAACTTCTGGAAACCAGTAATCACCATAGTGCCAACCGGTAAATTCACGTAATGATGTTTGTAATGGACCCGCTACGTCTAATACGCCGGTATAACTATAGGCAATAATATAAGCTGGCATCGCCATCGGCAGTAACATAGCCCACTCAAGATAACGACTCAGCGGAAAGCGATACATGGTAACCAGCCATGCAGGAATGACTCCAAGTTGTAAACTAAAAAAACAAACACCAATTAATAAGATTAAGGAATTAACAATATAGTCTGTTAATACAGTATCACTTAAGTGCGACCATACTTCTTTTGCAGGGAAAAAAACTGAACCCAACACAACAATCAGGGGAATACTAAATAATAAAGAGAGTACGACTAATGCTATATTCCACTTAGATAATGAATAGAGCCTTGTTCTAATATCAAGTACATCGGGGATTGCTTGTTCAGCGCGAGTTACAAGCATCGAAACATTTCCTCCCTTACTTCCAGCCGACGCGATCCATCAACAATACTGCGTCAGAATTGTATTTACCTAATAAACTAAGGTTGATCTTATCTGCCTTGAAGCTTCCCCAACTTTTTAAAATTGAACTACTTTCAATGTCTGCGTTAATTGAGTATTCGTGATTGGATTCCGCATACCATTGTTGTGATTTGTCATTAACAAGATATTCCAGTAGTTGAATTGCTTCTTTTTTATGTTTGGCAGGCTTTAATATTCCTGCGCCGCTAACATTCATGTGCGCACCACGACCATTCTGATCCGGCCAGAATAATTTTATTTTCTTTGCTGCAGCTACTTCATTTTTCTGGCTCGACTCAAGCATGCCTGCCAAATAATAATTATTAACAAGAGCAAGGTCACATACGCCTGCTGCAACGGCTTTTATTTGATCGCGATCACCGCCTTTTGGTGATCTTGCAAAATTCTTTACCAATGCTGCTGCCCATGCTTCTGTTTTTTCTAAACCATCATTAACAATCATTGAAGCGACTAACGATTGATTATATACATTCGATGATGAGCGAACACATAGACGATTTTTCCATTTACCATCAGCAAGATTTTTGTAGCTGCTTAACTCTTCTACTTTGACCCGATCAGGTGCATATATAATTACTCTGGAACGCAATGACAATCCAAACCATTGTTTATCTCCATCACGATAATGTTCAGGAATAGTTCTTTCCAATACATCGGAATCAATAGCTTGAAACAATCCTTTTTCTTTTGCTCTTACTAATCTGGCAACATCGACTGTTAATAAAATATCTGCTGGCGTATTTCTTCCTTCCACTTCCAGGCGTTTTAACAGTGTATCTGCCTTGCCAGTAACAATGTTTACAGCTATGCCTGTCTCTTTGGTAAATTGTTCCAATATCGGTTTTATTAATGCTTCTTTTCGCGCGGAATAAATATTGACCTCGGCAGCAACTACCAGTTGTTGCTGGAGCAGAAGAAGGACAATGATGAGATTTTTTTTCATATTAATTAATAATATAATTTATTTTAAAAGTATAAATGATAATGATTCCGAATTATATTATTTATAAAATCATAATTGCAAACAACTCACAAATCATTTTTGATATTAAAAACGAACATCCTGATAATGAACACCTGTTCGTATGAATCTCTAGAGTTCTAGTTCAAAACCAACATACCAGAGACGTGGTGCACCGGGACGCGGTCCATGCGGTTGTCTGGATACGATGTATTCCTCTTCAAACACATTCTGAATACCACTTTTTAATTGCACTCCATTTCCGATGTCATAGTTCACAGCAACATCCACGATCGTATAAGCATCTGTCTTACCAAAACGTGCATCGGCAGCACCTAGTCCATTAGTTTCTGTACTAACATTGCTGGCACTGGTGAATGTTTCATCAACATAACTTGCGCTAATAGACGTCTTCCAACGAGCGAACTCTAGTGACGAACCAATCGTTATTTGATATTCAGGTATATATGGCACTTTATTACCTTCGCGGCCAAAACTGAAAATAGATTCGGCATCGGTTGACTCTGAATTATTTTGCTGTTCTGCATTGGTAAAGGTAAACGCCAGGAAGTAGGGATTATTAAACGACCATTGATTTGCAAGACCGAGATCGAATTGACCCGATAACTCTAATCCGTAGGCTTCCACTTCACCAAAGTTTTCATCATTGCCCGTGCCCGTACCACCGATGTTATTAACAACAATAAGATCCTTGAGTCAGGAATCCGACTGCTTCAGTAGTTAAGGCTTGATTATTACTAGCGTAACGAACACCCAATTCATATGAAATACTGGTTTCTTCTTCGAGATTATTGTTGACTGCACCACCTGGTGATGGCGGCGAAAATCCGAAATGCACACCACCAAAGGTCTGCCATTCGCTACTCAGATTATAGCCAAACCCGATACCGCCACCAAACATCACCAATAGCGGGTACTACCCCTCGAAAATCCCGCTGCTCGAGATCAAGGTTTTCATAGCGAAAGCCTGGCGTAAACCACCAGTTTCCAATCTCAATTCGGTCCTCGATAAAGAATGCTAATGCAGAAACTTTAGCTTCACGATCATCCTGTGAACCAGGCGCCCCAAACGCGACTGATGTAATAGCACCGGTATTGTCCTGAGAATAGATATCCTGCTGTTGAAACCGATCTTCTTCGTCCGTGTGATAGCGAATCCCTACGGTCAACTCATGCACCAGAGCACCGGTATCAAAATGCAGGCTTCCTTCACTTTGCACACCCCAGGAGTAGTATTCTCTATTATTCGCGCGCACACGCAGACCACAGGCAAGATCACCTCTCAGACAATCTAACCCGGCACCGCCTAGTGAGCCTGCCAGTGCTGCTGAAAGGCTTTGGTTTGCAGCAAGACCACCTGCAGCTGCGCGGATATCCTGCAATTTGTACCAGTTACGCGCAAACTTGTTGTAATAAATCGTTGTTACCAGATCAAAGTTATCTGTTGGAGAGATGAAGTGTCGTAGATAAGTACGATGTTGCTCTGATTCAATATTATCAAAACGGGATGATGCATAACGTCGAAATGGATCCGCACGAAAATCTGCGGTACTCAAACCCAAATAGGTTTCATCAGCATCCCTGTTCGTATAACCATATTTAAATTCAAAACGTTGATAAGTTGCGCTATTCGGTTCCCATGCTAATTTGATCATCGGCTCGATATTTTTAAAACCGGTTTCATCCGTATTGTTAAAATCAGGTGTCGCATCAATGGTTTTAAACCCATCGGCTTCCCTGATATAGGCCTCAAACAAATATCTGAATTGGCCAGCCTGATTTTCAATTGAGTTACCATAAATGGCATGAGTACGATATTCATTATCTTCACCATACTGCCCCCGAATATAAATGCGTTCATCATAAGGAATCGGCGTTGATAAATAATTGATTGCACCTCCCGTTGTATGTGGCCCATACTTGATCTGGCTCGATCCTTTCAAGACTTCAAGTCCGCTCATACGGCCAACAGTCGGTGAATAGTAAGCAGAAGGAGCCGCATAGGGCGCAGGGGCAGCCAGGATGCCGTCCTCCATTAAAGTGACCTTTGCGCTGCGTGTCGTATCGACACCTCTCAAGCTGATGTTAGGAAACAGGCCATAACCATCTTCTTCACGAATATAAACACCAGGCACTTTACGTAACACCCGATTGATGTCGTCGTAAGAAAATTCCCTGATGGATTCATAATCGATGTAGTGAGCAGAACCCGGTATTGAGTAAATTGCGGATGGATCGCCAATCACATTAACTTGTGACAAGACACTGGATTCGGCTGTACTGTCGGCTATGACGTCTTTAATATTAAAAAAAATTAATGCTATTAACACTGTCAGTAACGACACATTTATTCCCGTTTTTTTCAAAAAACTACGCTTCATTGTTAGATAATTAATAATAAATTTTGGTTGATTCATAATTTCCCAATTATTTAAATAATAGTGTAAATGATAATCATTATCACTATAAATAACAATACCACAAACGGGAACAAATACAATGCAATATGTTGTAAAAGCTAGCCTTGAAAATGGAAGACCCAGCTTAGTGTTATCGATCTGGACACAGGGAGGGTTTGCATTTACTGGAAACTGGAAAAAATTTAGGAGATATTTAAAACTGGCGAAATCAAACAGGGAAATTTTTTACAGCCGGAAAAATACAGTATGAATCTATTATTAAAAAATCTGCTCCTGATTTCCTGCACGCAGGAACTTAACTATAACGAACAGAGCAATATGCATAGCATAAACAAGAGTTTTATTTCCAATGGTGTTTGGCCGTCTAATGTCGTGATGTAATCCATGAAATAAGGAAGTATTTATATGGAAAGAAAACTTTCTAAAAACATGCGTCCCGAACATAAACTAACAAATTATGAGGTAGTTCTCGCCTCAATCCTGTTTTTGATGACGCGCTATGCACGGCAGCCGGATATACGTGTAGCCAAAGCTATTGAGGAACATCTGGATCTTCTGGCAAATCATGTTGATCAGGATTCAACTTTCATAATCAACACCTGCGCTCGTCTAAAAAAGCAGCGGAGGGATATTCATACGACTTCAAATGATTCGAGAGACTCGAATTTAACCAGTCATAAATCACTGACAAATACATTCATCCATTAGATAAGGAGAGAACATCCATGTTAGAACAAAGTTGTAAACCAATTCTCATAGCAAGCTCCAATGCCTGTGAAATCTGGGCGTGTG
>CAYTIZ010000129.1:0-7143 GCA_964437885.1 uncultured Enterobacteriaceae bacterium | reverse complement strand
TTATTATTCTCGCTGCACGAATTGAAATTTATCAATTAATCCAGATTGGATGGCCGGCCTTGGGCATACTCACTATCACTATGTTAGTCGCAAGACCTATTTCGGTTTTTGTTTCCGCTATCGGTTCAGATTTATCAATCAATGAAAAACTGATGATCTCCTGGATCGGACCGCGTGGTATTGTCGCCGCCGCAGTATCCGCGCTATTTGCTTTGCGACTGGAAAATGCAGGCTATGCTGAAGCTTCATTACTTGTCCCTCTTACCTTTTTAATAATAATTGGCACTGTCGTCATTCAAAGTGCAACCGCACGTTACATTGCAACACTGCTTAAAGTTCGAGAACCACCACCAACCGGTTTATTGATTATCGGTGCGGGCAATGTTGCACGAGCTATAGGTAAAGAAATACAAGCGCACGGTTTCAAAGTTGTACTTACCGATAGCACTTGGGAAAACACTAGTCTTGCAAGAATGGATGGACTGGAAGCCTATTACGGAAACCCTATTTCCGAACATGCTGATAGAAATCTTAATTTGCTTGGACTGGGAAAAATACTTGCCATGTCAGGACGAGCAAACCTGGATACTTTGGCCTGCTTACGTTTCAAATCAGAGTTCGGCGTAAAAAATGTTTATGAATTAAAATCTACTCGCGAAAAACATATTTCTGACAAACATATTGTCTCTACCCGGCATCGAGGTTATGAACTCTTTGGTGAAGATATTGCCTATGGCAACCTTGCTTATCGTCTAAGAAATGGTGCTGAAATAAAAAGCACCCAATTAAGTGAGGAGTTTACCTATGAACAATACCTTGAAAAACATGGCGAACGTGTTATCCCTATGTTTGCCATAGATAACAAACAACGATTACAAATTTTTGTTTCAAATGGGAAAATGAAACCCGAATCAGGATGGGTAATTATGGGAATGATGCAAGCCGAATCTACATAGAACGTTAAGCCAATATATATAAAAAATTCTTTCTAGCAGACATTTTTTGTGACAATTGTCACAAAAAAACGACAAGTATAAAAATATCTATACTAAATTGTGAGTTCCATCACAACGAAGATTAAATCGTTCTACTACACTTACCATCACTAGCTTAATTTAATTTATCCTCCTTATAGATGATTGTGAGCAAGTCTGGAGAAGCACATAACCTTCCTCCCCCATATGTGTTATGTGTCTCCAGACTTTTTTTATGCCTGCTAGATTCACTTCAAGAACGCATTAAAAACAAATAAAGGAAGATGACAATAACTGTTAGTAGTGCCAGACCTAATGGCAAATAGAACTTCCAGTTTTTCTCCTTGGATTTACCAGGAACAATAGATTTCTTACCAAAACTAGTGTTCGCCAAGCGCCATTGCGTTTGCGTAGAGAGGCTTGGATCTTCTAACATAGCACGCCATTCCTGAACAGATTGAGGCCTTTCCTTATGATTACTTCTTAAAGAATGTTCTATTGCGCGTAATAAAAAAGTCGAATATTTCTTACTGTATTTATCCAGTTCATCCCAAATTTCTGTGATTGCTTGCTCACCGGTATAACGATTTCGAAACGTTGAATCCATCGGTGCTTCGCCTGTTATCGCTCTGTAACAAGTCGCGCCAAGAGCATATATGTCAGTCCATGGGCCTTGCATATCACTCTTACCATAGTATTGCTCAAATGGTGCATAACCCGGAGTAACAACCTTGGTTAATGTCATTGTTTCTTCGCCGATGGCCTGTCGCGCAGATCCAAAATCAAGCAAAATGGCTGTGCCATCTTCCCGGATAAAAATATTTCCTGGCTTTATATCTCTATGAATAAATCTAGCTTCGTGTAGCACTTCCAAACCATCAAGCAAACCGAGCAACATACCTTTCAATTCGTCTTCACTGGGTTGTCCATCTTTGACAAGTTTTTCATGAAAACTGATTCCATGCTCATAACTCATGACCATATAAGCCGTATTGTTTTCCTCAAATACAGAATAAACACGAACAATATTATCGTGATTAAATTTTGATAGCGTTCTTGCTTCTCGAATAAAGCGTTCCATAGCCCAAGCCAGCTTGTCACCCATATCCTCATTTATGGCCTGAATTGTGTAATCATTGCCACGCTTGGCAATATCACGAGGCATAAATTCCTTGATAGCAACTTCTCGATCGAGATTGTTATCAATAGCAAGATAGGTAACGCCAAAACCACCTTGACCAAGTACACTTTTTATCGTGTAACACTGAAGTTCATATTCTGCAGGTAGGGATTTTGGTTCAATTTTCATAGGGGCTTCAGCCATTAGAACGACAGCTATCAGGTTTGTTTACATATTAATAGATAGATTAACGAATTACCAAGCAGCAGTAATTCCAGGAGATGAGATAAAAATTAGTGCCCGAGATAAATATTCTCGGGCAACAAAATTAAATAGTAATGTTTATTACTAAGGAGCGTCGCATGCCTTCAGTGCACGGTAGGCCTTACTGCCTTTATCAACCGTTGCACCACACTCGGAACCATCGGTAAATATCGTTGCATTATCCTCATCAACATATTTGTGACCTTCTTCCCAGTTTTTTACATCAGCATAAAACTCAAGTACAGATCGCATTAGCTTGTTTTGTTTTTCAAGCTTCGCTATCTGTTCCGCTTGCCCACTATTATCAGATTTACTACCAAATATCATGGAAACCCCTCCAAAAGATGTTTTTAACAATATTATACCCAAGTCACCTCAAAATACAGAATTCAGCGGGATTTCAATAATGATGTTTTATTGAGTCCCTGTCAGTCATTATTCTCGTTTGATTCCCCGCAATGTATCTCATAGTGGCATAAATTCAAATCCTCTTCCTTGCATACTTGTTCTCCATTTTCTGAAAATTCCCAACTACCCGATTTTTTATTAACCACACACTCTTTTTCTACAGATGTGCCATCCAGTCGCAATAGATTCTTACCGCCTGAATAATAGCAAGCGATGAATTCGCCCTTGTTTTTAATTCTTACTGAATATAGTTTTTCAACTGAAAGCACATCATCCAATGAACGTCTTTCATCTATAGTCCACTCATAATCTCGCGAAACCTCTCTATCTTTTATTATCTCAGGCGTGGGACATTGATCTGCTATAACTAGTCCGGAATTTACAAGAAGACATAGAAAACATATTGAATTGTATTTTTTTTTGAAAGAGTTCATGCTAATACCGTATTCATTAATGACCATATAATAACAGTGACAATAGTATAAAATATTGCATTATTAAGGACTAAATATTATGCATGATAAACTTCATGAAAAAATCACATCTCTAAAGAAAGAACTGGAAGAGCTACCCGTTAGTGACAATGCGACAAGAGAGCATATCAATACGTTAATAACAGAAATTGAGAATATCAACGAGTCTACTGAAGAAAAAAACTTTGTCATTGATAAAATTAAATCATCGATTGATAACTTTGAGGCTGAACATCCAAGAGCAACTGCAATATTAAATGATATTATGGTTACTCTTAGTAATATGGGAATTTAGCTTCACAATTGTTCTTTCGTCCTCTGGCGGCGTCGCCTAATGCGCCTACTTTTGGTGCCTACAAGGACGTAGGTACTTAGCTTACGTCGGGAACACGTAAGCTGCGCCTAAAGCGCCTACTGTTGGTGCAGAGAACAAAAGCCCTACTCGTGAAACGAACTCAATATAAATATTTATTCAATAAGATCTAACTTGTCCGACAACAACACCTTGAATATGTACACGATCAGCAGGGTAAATCAATGGCACCATAGCCTGATTCGCAGGAATTAATTCTACTCGGTCACCATGTTTTCGAAGCTTCTTTAAAGTAGTTTCATCATTATCGATTAAGGCCACAACAATATCGCCATTATTGGCTGTTTCTGTTTGGCGCACGATGACCAGATCTCTATTTAGAATACCGGCATCAATCATAGAATCACCCTTTACTTCCAGAACATAACGATCTTCGCCTAATAACATATCGGAAAAATTTATTTCCAGTTGTTCCGGTATAGCTTCAATAGGCTTGCCAGCGGCAATTCGTCCGGCAAATGGCAGTATTATTAAGCGCCTATTCTGTTCACCTGTCAGACGTAATCCTCGCCAACTACGCCCGCTCCGCTGTAAATGGCCTTTATCAATCAACGACTCAACATAACGATGAATCGTACCTTTAGATTTAATATCAAGTAATTGTCCAATCTCGACTAATGTTGGCGCATGACCATTCTGTGTAATGCAACGGGTAATACACTGCAAGACCTTCTCTTCAAGACCAGTTAACATTTAAAGTTCTCCTTATGTTCTCTTTTCCAGAATAGAGTACTTTAAGAGAACTTTCAAGGCAATTATATACTTGACAAAGGTAATCAGGTATCCAAATAACCTCAAAATTCAGCTTACTTTGGTATATTTATTAATTTTGTGACATCGTCATGGATAGCGATAAGATACAACTAGTCACTACTAGAGAATAATAAAAATGAAAAAAATTATGCTCTTTTTCATATTAAGCGTAACTGGATTCTTTTCAGCTTCAAGTTATGCCGATGCGGAAATGGCCAAGGCAGTCATAGACAAAGCCATAGAGGGCGGTTTTTCTGAACTTGAAAAACAAATTATTGAGAAATACTTTAAAAGTACAAAGAATGAAACTAGGAATACTGACAGTAAAAGTAAGAAAAAAAATACAAACTACCACCAGGCTTGGCAAAACAACTGGGGCGAAACGGAACCTTACCTCCCGGACTGGCTAAACGTAATTTACCTGCCGACCTTAGTTCCGAACTTCCTGACCCGCTTGAGGGTCTTGAAAGAACCATTAGTTGACAATGCTGTTATGTTAGTAGAAAAGGCAACCGGACGAATCGTCGATATAATAAAAGACGTTGTTACAAGAAGTTAAAATGGTTAAAACTTATGGGTAAATCTGAAGAGGAGTGGCAAAGGGAATTGTCTCCAGAGCAATTCACTGTCTGTAGAAAAAAAGGCACTGAACGGGCGTTTACTGGCGAGTATTATGATTGCAAAGATGCGGGAAACTACCATTGTGCATGTTGTGATAGCGAATTATTCAGCTCTGAGACAAAATATGATTCCGGTTCAGGTTGGCCCAGTTTTTGGGCAGCGAAAGAGGAATCGGTAAAAACAGAAACTGACAGCAGTATTGGAATGCAACGAGTAGAAGTTCTTTGTAAAGAATGCGATGCTCATCTGGGACACGTTTTTGAAGATGGCCCACAACCAACAGGATTACGATATTGTATAAATTCAGTTTCT
Organism: uncultured Enterobacteriaceae bacterium; assembly: GCA_964437885.1. Lineage (GTDB taxonomy): Bacteria > Pseudomonadota > Gammaproteobacteria > Eutrophobiales > Eutrophobiaceae > UBA7359. The sequence goes on along the minus strand of CAYTIZ010000129.1, from coordinate 1,845 downwards.
TTAAAATTGGAAAAAGATTAAATTCAATCGAGCTATAATATTTAAAGATAACCTAAAATTAAAGTTTAACTAAACGGAGAAAATATAATGGCACATCGAGATATGTCAGACATGACACGCATCGCTTTTAATCAAAATGATCTTGTAATAGAACCTACCATCTATGAGGCAGCCACGCATATATTAACCGGACTTATTGCTGCAGATAAGTTAAATGCCAGCAATGAAAAAGCTGTATTAAAGAAATCAGTCGAGCTCGCATTGGAGCTAGCGGTACAAACCGACGAGATCATGAAGGTAGAAGGTCACGCGAAGATCAATGTGTTTTAAAGACGAGATATGACAACGACTCAGTAACTTCAAATCAGACCAGTTTTTCATACAGGGCTTCGATCCAACAATTGAAGGCATGATAAACGTACCTGATTGAGGGTTATCAACCACATTTGAATTGAAAAGATTCAATTTCTGCCACCACCATAAAAAACCGTTGCCACGGTAATTAATAATTGTTGTATTTTTCAAGCCGCAAGCACATCACCACCGATGACCAAACTAGGTCAATTCTGAAGTTTTAATAATATTGAAATAAATATAACTAATTGATTTTTATATATTTATTTACTATTTTTGAATTACTGCCGCTATGTTAATGGGTTACCTGAATCTAATACAAGCAAACTGCAGTAAAAAACAGCTTTCCGGCATAAAGTTTTAATGTTTTTAACCGATATAAACAATAACTGATTTTGTAATCGCAATAACGTCAGTAACAAATAAATTAGTCACAGTTTTAACAGCGACAGTCACAATGGATATAAGGAGAACACTGTGGATCTTGCAACTTTAATCGGTTTTCTAACCGCTGCTGGTATTATTCTGGCCGCAATTGTAATGGGCGGCGATCCAATGATGTTTTTCAATGTCCCCTCGCTACTCGTTGTTGGCGGCGGAACCGTTGGTGCCGTTCTGATGATGTTCAGTGTAGGACAGTTTCTTGGTGCCATGAAAGTCGGCATGAAAGCATTATTTAACAAAATGACACCACCAAAAGAATTGATTGAGACCACGATTGATCTGGCAAATACCGCACGTAAAGGTGGTTTACTCGCACTGGAAGAAAAAGATACTGGCAACGCATTCTTCCAAATGGGTATACAAATGATGGTCGATGGTCATGAACCTGATGTTGTCAGACAAACTATGGTCAGTGACATGAAGCTGACCATAGAGCGACATGATATCGGACAGAAAATTTTTAAAGCGATAGGTGATATTGCACCTGCCATGGGAATGATAGGAACGTTAGTCGGTCTGGTCCAAATGCTGGCTAATATGGAAGATCCAAAAACGATTGGGCCTGCGATGGCCGTTGCACTGCTGACGACGCTTTATGGCGCTGCGATTGCCAATGTCTTTGCCATACCAATTTCGGAAAAATTGGGACTTAGAAGCAGTGAAGAAAAAATGATTAAATCGATGATCATCGACAGTATCTCAGGAATTCAGGAAGGACGTAATCCTCGTGTCATTGAAGGCATGTTAATGACATACCTGCCTGGTTCCGAGCGTAACCTTGGTGATGAAGATGCGGTACCGGAAGCCGCTTAATCCGGAATATGATGAGTAAACTCTACTATGAGTGACGAAGCACCGACACCAAAAAAAGAAGGGGGAGGTTCTCCTGCCTGGGTAATGACTTTTGCCGATCTGATGTCATTATTGATGTGTTTCTTTGTCCTACTACTGTCTTTTTCTAATATGGACTTGATAAAATTCAAACAAATTGCCGGTTCCATGAAAAATGCATTTGGTGTGCAACGCGAAATTAAAGTGACTGATTCA
>CAYTIZ010000128.1:0-7165 GCA_964437885.1 uncultured Enterobacteriaceae bacterium | reverse complement strand
CATCATTAAATCGATGTGTGCAACTTCATTACCATCACCTACTAATGCTTCACCTAGTAATACTCTATCGATAACTGCCATTTTCTTATTTCCTCCAGTTAGAAAGCCACAGAGTTTTCCTAATATTGACATCGCCGCCTTCCTGTTTATTTAAATTTAAAGTTAATGAAAGGGAACTATCCCTGCCCAGTTTACTGACAAAAAGAACAAGTCTTCCTATCCGTATTTTTTATAAATTCTATATTATTTGGTCAAATTATAGACCAAGAGACTGGCTACAGTTAAATCAGCACAGGTTCCTGGGTTATAGTTCTTAGCTTTAAGTTCTTCGTCAAATCCCCGAATCAGATTAATTTCTGTTTCCGGCTCCAGGGCTTTATGGAACTTTTCAGCGACAACCTCACTCTTTTTTCTTATTTGTTCGGCTATTTGCTCCCCATATTTACGCTTAATATGAGAATCAGCAATTGATGACATAAACACCATATAGCACGAAACGGTCGACCATTTTACACTATTCCAGGATTTGTCAAAGCATTTAATCGTGCTAACGCCCATCTCGAATATCTCGGTAAAATTATTCGTATATTGCAATGCGATAGAATCCCTTTGACTGGCTAATTCCATCGCATGCTTCAAAGAACAATCAGGCTTTTTATTAACATCTTGGCTCTCTGCGCTTCCTAACCCCCCAGGGCTTGCTATGCGAATTGCTTCAAAAACCTGGTCAGCATCACTTTGCGTCAATGAATTTAAAGTGATTTCTAGATTATGGCGTAAGCCATCAATATTATTAAAATCGGACTTAGCAGCCATCACAATCGGCGCAAACAATAACAGCATACCCAGATTTGTATTACATCCAACAGCAATACGCGTTGCTTTAACACTCTCCAGCACGCGCTGCCCTAAACTAGCTTGCGGCTGACAAAGCAAAGGAACTGAAACTTCAGCACTAAGTATAAAATCTTTCACGGTCATATCATGACCATCAGCATAAACACTGACATTGCCTGGTTTGTAGGCCTCAATTTCACCTATAAAGCTGGCCATAACAGCCGCTTCTATAGTACTTCTATCCATACGAAATTAATTAGAACACGCTTTAAGCTGGTTGTTATCAGCAATGCGCTTTACGAACGAGTCTATCAAGCAAGAGGCTATATTATATTTCACCACATTCTGAAGGCCGTACCAGGCGGGGATACTATTTACTTCGATAATATAAAAATGGCCGTGTTTATCTTGCATAAGATCAACGCCGGCATAGTCAATATCCAGAACTTTACAGGCTGATTCTGCGAGCGTTGCTATTTCTGCATCCACCTTTATAGCTTCACAACTCGCACCTTGAGCACGATTGGTAATCCAGTCCTCACCACGTCTTAGCATGGCTGACTTGGCGACTCCATCCACTACCAGGACACGAATATCGGTAAACTCATTATTTTTTCGTTCAACGAAACGCTGCAAATAATAAATGCCGGCAAATTTTTCATCATGTATCAAACCCGTCTGTTTATCGACAAGATGAACGCCTATCCCTTGTGATCCGAATAATGGTTTAAGCACAAGTTGATGCCCATTTCTGGATTCCTTTTCCAGTATAGTGTTGGCATGTTCTGCTGATTCACATATCCATGTTGTCGGTGTTGGTAAACCTGAACGGCTTAATAAAAGACTGGTTAATGGTTTGTCGACAGTACGTTCGATTGCCCGCGGAGTGTTATATACAGTGACCCCCATATCATGCAACGCATGCAAGATGTCAAGCCGAAAGATGACTTGTTCAAGGCTACCACCAGGTACACCTCGGACAAAAATACCTAATGGCAGCGTATCAAAACCAGGGAAAGACAGTTCCTGACCATCGCCGCTTATTTCAATGACACAATCTGTTAATGATAAATACTGACTATCCAGACCATGATCTTTTAACGATGCGGTTAACTGCCGCCCATGCCACCCTGGATCATCGGTAATGATCGCAACTTTTCTTTGCTTATCAGCCATTTGAGTCTATTGATTGAAAGATTTATCTAACAAATCCAGATTGATTTTACCGGCATGAAAGGTATTACCCGTGGTTAATGAACTGACTGCGACGCGGGCTGGACTGAATAACATGGGATCGACCTGATAAAAATCATAGTTGACTGCTTTGAAAATTTCACCAAAGGGTTTGCCATAATCCTTCGAAGCACTACTCGGTAGATTGTTTGCCAGTTCTTTAGCATCGTCATCACTAGCTTCGACAAACAATTGAATTTGACCAGCAAATAATATCGCATCATTAGTACGACTCATTGCCTTTAGGAAATCTTTTGATGGTGGGCATATTGGTGCACTGCCCACGCCATCAATAATTTTATCTAGTGGAAAATGCAAAGCATGTGCTTTATGCAGTGCGGTTTCCAATACTCGGCCTACCACCTGTACCGATCCGGCCAGACTTGATGTTGGTGTTAAAATAATGGTTAAAGCGGATGCAGGGATATCACATTTCTCAGCTATTTTGTCTGCTATTTCAACTGGAGGCACTTTATCTGCTTCAATAACAATATAAGCTTTATCACCTGAATCACGATAGCCCAGTTCATCATACAGTTCTTCACTACTACCCATAGCACGAGCAGGTCCTGAACCAAGTGCGTTAAATGCACCCTTTCCTTCGCCATGATTCAAACTCCAACCAGCATATTGGCTACCTAAACAAGATAAAACCGGGTTGGAGCTATGCACATCCAAATGCCATGACCAGTTACGAAAGTTCGTAGATGCACGTAACTTTACTGTACCCAAGCCCCCCATACATATTTCGGCAATAATACGCCCTGCTTCAAGTCCACCATGCACATTAATGCCCGCATCGATAACCCGACAGCCATTTTCCAGTTCAGATACATCTAATCGTAATGACGCTGCATTTTCTACTAAATACTCAACTAAAGGTGCCGTTAGTTTGTTAAGACTTGGGGATGGTTGCTGATTCACGCTTTGCTTTCCTCTAAATTTTGTTATTAATAAGACTTATGCAGCATTTTGCATTGCTGCAAATATCGATTCAATTTTATTCAGCCGATTAAATAGTAAGGATTTAACCTTGTCTATCGAATTTTCTTGCGCATGCACTGTGCAGACTGGAAATTTCAACGGTATTTTTGTTCCGAATGAAGGTCTATCTTTAACCCACAATGGCCAATTTATTTTATCGTTAATCTTAAGCTCATTTTTAGCATAAAAAATGGCATAACCCCTGAATTTTTCAGCGTTTTCATCCTGTCGCTTGTCATTTATCAATGAACCATCGAAGCAGACCAAATGCGCATCAAACAAAGATTGTTTCACTTCATGCAATTCAAATGTCGCTGGCGGTCTCGGATTCACTTCAAGTACAACAATCTGGCCGAATTCATCAACAATGTAATCAAGACCACAAAGTCCTTTTAACCCTGTTTCTTCAGTTATTTTATTAATAATGCGCTCAATTACATCCCTGTTTTCAAGTGTATCGTTATCTGTAGTTATTGCGCCCTGATATAAAAAAGGCATATCAGCAAACTCACTTGATTGTAGCTGTTGGTTAAAACCAACTATGCGCGCTTGTAATCCGTTAGCCAAAAACACAACACTCGACACCATACCGGGGATAAATTTCTGAAAATAGCAAGCTAATCCTTGTTCAGAATCAACTTGGTCACACCAGATCACATGATCACCACCGATACCAGCAATTCTTTTTATCAAATAGTCTTTTGAATCTATTGGTTCGGAAAATAAAACATCAGGATGTTGTATAGAATTTCTATCCAACATTTCAAAGAAATTAACCGGCTCTTTCAAAGCAACAATAGACTCTTTACTGTTGGCGAAAACAGGTGCTAATTCAGCTAAGCTATCAAGCAACTCAGGAGTTGATTCAAATCCAGAGCCAATAACAAGCTTCAGTTTTGGATTGCGAGAAATAACATCCTCTACATGGCTTAACAATGCTTTTACAGCAAAGCCATCGCAATCGTATTGAAGTTGATAGACTGATTCCGAAAAAGACTTTGTGTCTTCATCAGCAAAGTAGTCAGCAACACTTACCTTATATCCTGCCCGTTTCGCAGATGCAGCTAATGCTCTCCCTGAACGGGAAACAATAAGATAGTCAATCATAAATAAATCAATTACTTATTGTATAAAGTTAAAGTTTAAACATAACTTTATTTCATATGCTTAAATCAAAGTTTTGCTGCAATTTCTCTTGCTACTTCAAATGCTTTTTCGTGGTCAAGATAAATTGGGGCATCTGCATTCTTCATCATTCCAAATAGTTTAAAGTGAACTTTATACTTAATATCGCCAACCGCTAAAGCACCAATACCCACTGCTTTTTTAGGCGTATCTGGAAGTTCTACACCCATATCATGTATTCCTACACCTTCAATTCCCAAGGGAGGAACTGCATTTACATCTGCAGCAACAAGTAGATTATCTGCTTGCTCTAATTGTTTATGTGACAAAACCTGAATCCCTGCTTTAGCAGCGCCAATAACAACATCACATTCAGGCAAAAATTGCATTATCTTCTCGTCTGACCCACTATCTTCACCTAACATTTCAACACCAAACCGTGAATTATATTCAGCAGCATATTCTTTAGCTACTTTGGTTCCTCGACGACTGGTTAAGTACACTGTAGCACCACAATTAGCTGCTAATATACCGGCACAGACGCCTACTGGTCCTGTGCCACCAATAATATCGATGCGTTTTCCTTCAAAACCACTCCCTGTTTTCTTTTGTAATTGGACCTCGATACAAGCCATTAATGCCGCAGCAGTCGTAATCGCACCACTGGGATCGGCAAAAACAGAAACTTCAAATGGCGGAACCATGGCAATTTTGGCACGATTAAGCATATCAATTGCCAAACCAAATTCTCTGCCACCGATAAAGATCCCCGTACGTTTAATTCCTTTCTTTCCACGAGAAAAAATAGTGTCCTGAGTTAATGCATATAAGTCATCCAATGCAACTTCTGTATAAGGGATTACACCATCAAACTCAGCTTCATAAGCCATATTGACATCAAAGGGACTAACGTTTTTGGTCGGGTTAAACATATGTAATAAATACGGGTCTTTCATTTTTTATTTTATATCCTGATTATCTAGAGATTTTTTACTTTTAGAACTTTGTTCTGTTTCGACTCTTTTACTGTAATTATTGCTTGAGTGTTACATGCTTTACTCATAACAAATCGCAATCTTGATTCAGATTGCCATTCATCTCGATTCTTCTTTAATGCCTGAAAAGCCATTGTTTCATCTGGAAAAACAGCAAAGCCAGTAGGTCCCCAGGAGCTTTGCCCTATGCCGGTAGCTCCATCATTTTCCATTGCTGTAAGAATGGGCTTTAAAAAAGGTGAGGTATAACGGCCTCCCTGAGCGCCGGCAAAATAATCACCGACAATATTTTGTATACGAGTGATTGCTTTTCCAAATTGCTCACAATCATTCTCGCTAATTGCCGGTAATACTTGCATTAATGTCAGCCTGCAAAGCAAGCCCGATGTCGCTTCATCCATAGGTGGTAAGGTATTAAAAGCGCGTCGTTCCGGAACACCATTAATCCCTTCAGCCTCATCGTCAAATATCAAAACAATGCGCCAATGTTCAGGAAAGGGCATATGACTGATAACCGGAGGCACTTCAGTATTTTCCCCTCGACCACCGTCGACAATAAATCCACCGTGCATAAAGGTGCCAATACCAATACCCGATCTGGCGCCACGATGTAATATTGCAGCTAAATGCGAGGGTTCTTGATCAGATAATTCGTATAAGCGAGATATAGCCGAAGCGACAGCAAGTGATAATTGTGTTCCTGAACCTAGTCCGGAATGCTCTGGAATTGCAGATTCAATTGACATTTTAACGCCACCATCAATGCCAAAGTGCGACAACACTTGTTCTGCATAATTTTCGGCTCGTTCAGACGAAGGTCCGACAATATCAATATCATCCGCATATTCAGCAATGAGTGAAGTTTCAACATCTGATATTGAAAGTCCTAAACTACCAAACTTTCTTCCAATTCCACCATGCATATCCAGAAAACCTAAATGTAGACGAGCTGGCGCACGAACACTAACAAATCTAGACTTTACATTTGATTGATTATCTTTCATTTTGATTATTGAATGGAAAATTTGGCCTGATTGTTGAGCAACTAAAACAGTTTATTATACTGTAAGTTACGTATTTGAGGTAGCATTCTAGATAAGATTTAATCTTATTAAAAATGAGTTTGTCCTTAGTCAACAGTCAAGACTATAATCAATAAACATTTTACTTTGGGGAAGTTTGTGGCAGAAAAAATGATTCTTATTCCAGGCCGTTCTAGTAAACAGGGAACGTCGCTGAATAAAGGAAAACTAAAAGACGAATACAAGGAAGTCACATCTACTCTGGAAATGAACCAGGATGACATGGATAAGATGGGGCTAGTTGACGGTGATGAAGTTCGTATGAGTAATCAAACCGGCGAAGCAATCGTTCGCTGCCTCGGTAAAAAGCCGGAAGATTTGCCCGCAGGTACACTATTTATTCCATATGGACCACCTTCCAGTCAATTGATGGCCAGTGATACAGCAGGAAGCGGCATGCCTTTATCCAAGCACATGGAAGTAGAAATTGAGAAAGTTGCTACATAAACGCATAATATACATCTGGATTAACTGAGGTAGATTCGACATGAGTGAGAATATCAAAATCGTTAAAGATGCCACTTGCACCTTTTGTGGCTGTGTTTGTGATGATATGGAACTGCATGTCGATGTAGAAGAAAAACGTATCATCAAAGCAAAAAAAGCCTGTGTCCTGGGTAAGGCCTGGTTTTTAGAACATACTATTGAAAAAGATGCCCCCGCCGCAATGATTGATGGTAAAGAAGTTTCAATTGAAGATGCCATCGAAGAAGCAGCACAGACCCTCGTCAAAGCGAAATTCCCCATTACCTACGGCCTGAGTGATACTACTTGTGAGGCTCAACGCCAGGCCGTTGCTATTACCGACTACATAAAAGGGAATATTGATACCACAACGTCCGTCTGCCATGGCCCTTCTGGTCTGGCATTTCAGGGAATTGGCGAGAGCACCAGCACTCTTGGAGAAGT
>CAYTIZ010000127.1:0-7216 GCA_964437885.1 uncultured Enterobacteriaceae bacterium | reverse complement strand
GTTCTAACAATAAATCTACATTAGTATTTGCCGTTAATGCTTTAACACGATATTTATCTGGATGGCGCAAAATAACATCTAGTGTATTTACTCCGATGCTGCCAGTTGATCCCAGAACCGTAATGCCTTTCATTAACCTAGAATCCTCAGTTGGACTCGTTTGCACCATGAATCATTTACAAAGAACGGCATGTTAAGTGTGCGCATTTCAGGTTCAGTTGCCTGCATGAATGCAGGTAAAAAGTGTGAGCAAGGACGTGGAAGCTTTGCGCCGACTAGAAAGTCGCACATAGTTATGTACAGGACGTACAGTATGCTGGTTTTGCAGGAGCAAACAGTCATTCTATGTAAGACTTTTGCCATCAAGAAAATAAGCCTGGAATACGTGTAATCGAATGAGTAGGCAAATTCACTACAAGCTGATTTATTAAAATATATAATCATAATTCAAGGTCGGTCAACTGAGGAATCTAGGTTCACCCAGTCAAACCTAAATAAATAACACCAAACACAAAAATCGGACTAGCCGCAGTTAAACTATCTATTCTATCCATAACACCTCCATGACCTGGCAATATGCTACCACTGTCTTTTTGACCTGCTTCACGCTTTACCAGACTCTCCATTAAATCGCCAAAAATTGAGCCAATAACAGTCAATATTGATAAACCCACAAACAGCAAACTATCGTCTAAATTTTTATGTGAAACAATAACATAACACACTGCGATAACAATACTAGAAGCGACACCGGCGATAGTCCCTTCCCATGTTTTGCCCGGACTGACACGACTGGCAAGCTTCCGTTTACCCCATTTTTTGCCCGCAAAATAGGCTACTGTATCTGCCCCCCAGATGAGCAACATAAGATACATTATTAATGAAGCACCATTTGCAGAAAACGATTTTAGTAGTGTCAAACTAGACCACATCGGGATTAACAATAACATGCCGACTAGCATTAAAATGGAAGAAGAATTACCTAATAAATGTCGTTGTTTTTGGTACGAAATAATAAGGACTACGGCGCACAACCAATAAGTAACACCACATAAAGCAATGCTGCTATACAAAAAACTGCTATCAAACCAATAGATACCAAGCAAAACCAGAACAATAAATAAACTGTACAGAATTTTTATTTTTTCATTTAATTTACAAAGCCCTGCCCACTCCCAGGCACCAATTGCAACGAACACTGCAAACAATGCTGAAAACCATATCCTATCAAGTAAAAAAATAAATGCGATTACAATCGGAATCAATATTGCCGCTGTAATAATTCTATTTTTTAACATGATGTTTATTTCGACTGCTCAATTTGTTCAGAGGTCTTGCCAAATCTCCTTTGTCGATTGACAAACCAATCTAACGCATTATCAAATTGTTCAGGATTAAAGTCAGGCCATAAAGTATCTGTAAAATACAATTCGGTATAGGCTAATTGCCACAACAAATAATTACTTATTCTCTGCTCTCCACCGGTACGAATAAAAAGATCAGGATTATTATTTTCTGCCAGAGACAATCTATCACCAAGAAGTGCCTCATTAATATCATCAATCACTAAATTATTTGAAGCGACATCTTCAGCTATCGACTGAAAAGCTTGAGTAATATCCCAACGACCACTGTAGTTTGCTGCCACGTTTAAACGTAAGCCTGAATTTGAAGATGTTAGCGACTCGGAATCGCCAATGGTTTTTTGAAGTTTCTCATTGAATGCTGTTTTATCGCCAATAAATCTTAAACGAACATTATTTTTGTGCAAATCTTTTACTTCAGACTGAAGTGCCGTCATAAAGAGCTCCATCAGCAGACCAACTTCCTTTTCAGGCCGTTGCCAGTTTTCACGACTGAATGCGTAAACCGTCATTGCATTCAACTTTATTTCGACAGCATATTCGATTAATTTTCTGAGTGTTTTTACACCTGCGCGATGTCCTGCCACACGTGGCAAGTTTCTTTTTTTCGCCCACCTGCCATTACCATCCATGATAATAGCAATATGCTTTGGCTTAGCTAGATTAGACTCGATATCCATCTATAATTATATATAAACAGTTGCTGGCAGGCTGAAAATAAAAGAAAGTACTACGCTTAATAGAAAGTTAGATTTCAAGCATTTCTGCTTCTTTTTGCTCAAGACTTTTATCTATTGTTGCAATATTTTCATTGGTCAATTTTTGAATTTGTTCTTCTGCCCTGCGTTCATCATCTTCACTAATCAGTTTTTCTTTAATCAACTCTTTACACGATGAATTTGCATCACGCCTGATATTACGAATGGCAACACGCGCCTTTTCTGCTTCAGCGCGAACAATTTTAATTAAATCCTTTCGTCTTTCTTCAGTTAATGCGGGCAAAGGAACACGAATCAATTCGCCAGTAGTCACCGGATTTAGACCAAGATTAGCATTCATGATCGCCTTTTCAATATCGGGCACACTACTTTTATCGAATGCATTAACGCCAAGCATTCTGGCATCAATAACATTGATACTGGCCACCTGATTAAGCGGCGTATCTGTTCCGTAATAACTTACTTTAACCTGCTCCAACAAACCAGGGTGAGCACGGCCTGTTCTGATTTTTGACATTTCAGTTTTTAGCGATTCAAAACTTTTCAGCATTCTACTTTTTGCATCACTAATAATATCTTCAACCATATTCTCTCTCCCGCAAGCTAAGCGTTACTTACCAGGGTTCCTTCGTCTTCACCTTGTGCTGCACTTAATAGTGAACCTGGCTTGGTCATATTTAAAACTCTCAGAGGCATATTGTTATCACGACAAAGCACCACTGCCGTCGTATCCATAACGCCAAGTTTACGTTCAATAACCTCGTCATAACTCAATGAATCATACCGAACGGCATCTTTATTTTTTACTGGATCAGACGAATAAACACCATCAACTTTAGTTGCTTTGATTAATAACTCAGCACCGAGTTCAATAGCACGTAAACTTGCCGCAGAGTCTGTGGTAAAAAATGGATTGCCTGTGCCTGCAGCAAGAATAACAACGCGTCCCTTCTCAAGATGACGTACAGCGCGACGACGAATATAGTCTTCACAGACTTCATTTATTTTTAAAGCAGACATGACTCTGGCATGTAAGTTAACTCGCTCAAGCGCATCTTGCATGGCGAGCGAATTCATAATCGTTGCTAACATACCCATATGATCGGCTGTAATACGATCAATACCAGCAGCCGCTAATCCAGTGCCACGAAAGATATTGCCACCGCCGATAACAATGGCAATTTCAGCACCTTGTTTGCAAAGTTCGGCGATTTCATTAGCGAGACGGTCTATGACTTTAGGATCGATGCCATAAGCTTCATCTCCCATCAACGCCTCACCACTGAGTTTTAATAAAACCCGTCTATATTTTAAAAAAGAGGACGGGGTAGACATCAACTAGTCGCCTTTAGCCTGAGACATTACTTCTTCGGCAAAATTATCTACTTTCTTCTCAATGCCTTCACCCACTTCATATCGAATAAATGAGACGACTGAAGCATTTGAAGCTTGAAGTAATTTTTCTACAGTTTGATCGGGATCTTTAACAAAAGGTTGTCCCAATAAAGTAATTTCCTTTAAGAATTTCTTTATTTTGCCCGAAACCATTTTTTCAATAATCTCAACTGGCTTACCGCTTTCTTCAGCCTGTGCCATAAAGATTTCTTTTTCCTTGTCCAGCAACTCTTTAGCAACCTGATCTTCACTAACACAAGTTGGCTTACTGGCAGCAATATGCATGGCTAAATCCTTGGCCAACGCTTCATCTCCACCATCAAGTTCAACAATGACACCGATACGGACACCATGAGAATAAGTACCAACAGTACCTGATGCTGTTCGTTTTTCAAAACGGCGAACTGTGATTTTTTCGCCTATCTTGGCAACCAATTGTTGAGTAGCTTCTTCAACGGTTTGATCACCCAGGCTGGTGCCCATCAATGCTTCAACATCGCTTGGATTTTGTGTCGCAACCGCATCAATGACACTGTTAGTAAATGAAAGAAAATTTTCATCTTTGGCAACAAAATCAGTTTCGCAGTTGATCTCCAGAATAGTAATGTCTTTGTTATCTTGTTTAATTGAGATAATACCTTCAGCGGCAATACGGCCTGCTTTCTTGGCAGCTTTTGCTGCACCTGATTTACGCATTTCTTCAATTGCGACTTCAATATCACCATCGACTTCCTGCAAAGCCTTTTTACAATCCATCATGCCCGCGCCAGTACGTTCGCGAAGCTCTTTAACTAATGAAGCAGTAATTTGCATCTAAATATTCCTCTAAACTATTCTAATCTATATAACTATTGTTATTCATCATCTGCCTTGGCAGTTGTCTTTTTGCTAACTTTTTTTGCTACTTTCTTTTTAGCTACCTTTTTCTTTGCTGTTGCTTTCTTTTTAGTTACTTTCTTTTCAGCCGTTTCAGCATCATCTGCTACAGATTTTTCTTCTGCTTCAGCGCTGTCCGCTTTCTTTACAACTTTTTTCTTGGCCGTTTTTTTAGTTACTTTTGGCTTGGTTTCTTCAGCAGCTTCTACCGGAGCACCAGAATCATCAATTTCTATTAATTCATCATTATTTTCAGCACCACCTAAATGTGCAATTGATTGACGGCTATCAAGAACAGAATCTGCCACACCTTTGGTATAGAGTGTAATTGAACGAATTGCATCGTCATTACCCGGAATAACGTAATCAACGCCCTTTGGACTATTATTGCTATCAACGATACCAACAACAGGGATTCCAAGTTTAACAGCTTCACTTACTGCAATGTTTTCGTATCCAACATCAACAATGAATATAGCATCAGGGATACCTTTCATATCTTTAATACCAGATAAATTGGCTTTCAACTTATCCAGCTCACGTCTAAGCATCAATTGCTCTTTCTTGTTGACGCGTTCAAAACTGCCATCCGTTTGCATCGTTTCGATTTCTTTCAAACGATTAATTGAACCGCGCACCGTCTTGAAATTGGTCAATAAACCGCCCAACCAACGACGATTGATATAAGGCATACCACAGCGCGTTGCTTCTTCTGCAACTATTGATTGTGCAGCACGCTTGGTGCCAACAAATAATATTTTGCCCTTCTTTGAAGTCAGTTTACTGATAAAATTCATCGCTTCTTCGTATAAAGGAAGGGTCTTTTCCAGATTAATGATGTGGATTTTGTTGCGTTGACCAAATAGATATGGCGCCATACTGGGATTCCAGTATCGGGTTTGGTGGCCAAAATGGACACCAGCCTCCAGCATTTCACGCATGGTGACGTTAGACATGTTAATCTCCTTTGTTAGGGTTAAGCCTCCGCACTCCCCATATAACAACCTGAGATCTAACAAATGAAATCAGGCACCCCATATATGGTTAAAGCATGCGTGTGACAGTTAATTTTAAGATTTGCGAAAATCGCGAGCGCTTTATACCATAGAACAATTACCACAACAAATAACAAGCCACGCTTCAAACAATAAAATATGCCTGTATCTATCAAAACACCTGATGAAATCGAAAAAATGCGTGTTGCCGGACGTCTGGCAGCCGAAGTTCTCGAAATGATTGGTTCCAGCGTACAAAGTGGCGTGACAACCGACGAATTGGACAAAATTTGTCACAATTACATCGTAAATGAGCAAAAAGCGATACCTGCCCCGCTGAATTATCGGGGTTTTCCAAAATCGATCTGTACCTCGATAAATCATGTTGTTTGCCATGGCATCCCCAGCGACAAAAAACTCAAAAATGGAGATATCATCAATATTGATATCACCGTCATTAAAGATGGCTATCATGGCGATACCAGTAAGATGTTTTTTGTCGGCGAACCTTCCATTCGTGCAAAGCGCCTGGTTGAGATAACCTATAACTGCATGAAAAAAGGAATCGAACTGATTCGTCCAGGCATTTACTTGGGTGATATTGGCTACGGAATACAAACATTAGCAGAGAACAATAACTGTTCAGTAGTACAGGAATACTGTGGTCATGGTATTGGTAAAGAATTCCATGAAGATCCGCAAATACTACATTACGGCAAGCCTCATACAGGATTGAAGTTAGAAGCAGGCATGACCTTTACTATCGAACCAATGATTAATCTAGGGAAACGTCAGGTCAAATTACTCGCTGATGAATGGACTGTTGTCACGCGCGATAGAAGCTTGTCAGCACAATGGGAACATACCCTTCTTGTGACTGACGATAGTTATGATGTATTGACCAAACGATCAGATGAAAATTTCTAATGGAAAACAACGTCACTGATAAGTACTTATTTGATAAAAGCAGTTTCAGTAAGAAACTCAAACAGGAAAGTACACCTTTACCCTTATTCAAAGAAGCACTCAAAAATGGTTACGAATATCTTACTGATCATTTTCGTTCAGGTGAAGATATCGAATTATTGGTGAAAAAACAGGGTTGGCTCGTTGACCAACTGCTCATCTTAGCCTGGCAACAGTTTATTGACTCTGATCAACTCAGTTTAATTGCCGTTGGCGGTTATGGTCGTAATGAGCTCCTGCTCGCCTCAGATATTGATTTAATGGTACTGCAAAAGCCACGATTAAAAAAAGACATCGAGCAACAATTGCAATCATTCCTTACTTTTTTGTGGGACTTTGGTCTGGAAGTTGGTCACAGTGTCAGGACAGTAAAGGAATGCAAAATTGAAGCAAAAAACGATATCACCATAATAACTAATATCATGGAATCCAGATTAATTTGTGGAAATGAAAAACTTCACGAAGAGATGCGTAAAGTAACGGCGCCAAAAAAAATATGGTCTACTCAAAAATTTTTTACAGCAAAATTATTAGAACAAAAAAATCGACATGAAAAATACAGTGACTCGACGAATAAGCTTGAGCCAAATATAAAAGAATCGCCCGGAGGCTTGCGCGATATACAAATGATTGGCTGGGTAGCAAAGCGACAATTTGACAACATTGATATTAGCCATCTTGTTAAACAAAAATTTCTCACGCGTGATGAATATAAAATCCTGAGCACAGGACGAAATCTGTTATGGCGCATTCGTTTTGCCTTACACATGACCACCAATCGCCGGGAAGATCGATTGCTATTTGAATACCAGAGAACTGTATCAGAATTACTTGGATTCAAAGGAAAGGAAAATAAAGGCATCGAAGAATTCATGAAAATGTATTTCAAAACGATTCGAGA
>CAYTIZ010000126.1:0-7254 GCA_964437885.1 uncultured Enterobacteriaceae bacterium | reverse complement strand
GGTATTGTTTTAAATTACCCTTAATTATATTTCGATAAATAAATAGTCTGGTCATACACATGTCTACAGCCGATATAGTTATTCTTTGTTTGATTGCACTGCCAACGATAGTGGGTGTTTTTTATGGCTTCCTGAATATATTGTTTTCGCTATTGTCCTGGGCTGTTTCATTAGGGCTTTCTGTAAAACTGGTTCCATATTTTTCTCCCTTATTGGAAAATCATGTGGATACGCCAATCTTAAGGATGGTGCTGGCATTTATTGCTTTATTTATTTTAAGCTTGCTAATAATGAGTGGCATCTGTTTTCTTATTGTGAAGTTATTAGGGAAAACAGGATTGACTGCGGCAGACAGGATTTTGGGTCTGTTTTTTGGTATGGGTCTGGGTGGGTTTATTGTTGTTGTCATTGTATTCTTGGCAGGATTTACCGCTTTTCCTCAAGAAGTCTGGTGGGAAGAGTCTAAATTGGCAGAACCATTTGAACGTATTAGTATGTGGAGTTCACGCTTTTTACCAGAATCAGTTACTGAATATCATTCATATGAACAGGCGGAAGAAAATGGATAACAATCTCTTAAGAGTTTTGCTATGTGCGGAATAATCGGAATCGTTGCCAAAAATCCGGTTAATCAGGCTATTTATGATGGTTTGACTGTTCTTCAGCACCGTGGACAAGATGCAGCAGGCATGGTGACCTGTGATGAAAGTAAACTGTATCTTAGAAAAGATAATGGTCTTGTCAGAGATGTATTTCATACTCGACATATGCTCAACCTTAAAGGGAATATGGGCATAGGACATGTTCGTTATCCTACTGCCGGTTGTCAGTCTTCAGCAGAAGCACAACCATTCTATGTTAATTCACCCTATGGCATCACACTCGCGCACAATGGAAATTTGACCAATGCTGAAACCTTAAAAGAAGATCTCATGCGTGATGATCTTCGGCATTTGAATACAAATTCAGATTCTGAAGTTCTATTAAATATTCTGGCGCATGAGTTAAACACGATTGGTCGGCATCGAAGCGACCTGCAAGCTAAGGATCTTTTTCAGGCAGTTAAACGTTTACATCAACGTTGTAAAGGTGGTTACGCGGCAGTAGCGATGATTACTGGGGTGGGAATTCTAGGTTTTCGTGATCCTAATGGCATTAGACCTATAATTTTTGGAGAACGAAAAACGGACATTGGTACAGAGTTTATTATTGCGTCAGAGAGCGTCGCTATTGATTCTCTGGACTTTCAACGACTACGCGATATCGAACCAGGTGAAGCAGTATTTATAAGCTTGACTGGCGAACTCCATACATTCCAGTGTGCTGATAAGCCTGTTAATAGTCCTTGTATCTTTGAACATGTTTATCTAGCTAGACCAGATTCAATTATTGATGGTATCTCTGTCTATAAAGCACGATTAAGAATGGGAGAAAAACTGGCTCAAAAAATTCTTAAACTTAAGCCTGAACATGATATCGATGTTGTTATACCTATCCCTGATTCCAGTCGCACGGCAGCATTACCTTTGGCAAATGATCTTGGTGTTAAATACCGGGAGGGATTCGTAAAAAATAGATATATTCCTCGAACCTTTATTATGCCGGGTCAAAGTATTCGTAAAAAATCAGTACGACAAAAATTAAATGCGATTGATCTGGAATTTGAAGGCAAGAATGTATTGCTTGTTGATGATTCTATTGTAAGAGGTACGACTTCAAGAGAAATTGTACAAATGGCAAGAGAAGCAGGGGCAAAACGCGTTTATGTGGCATCTGCAGCACCACCCGTTCGCCATCCAAATGTCTACGGTATTGATATGCCTACAGCAACGGAATTAATTGCTTACAATCGTACGGTTGAGGAAGTTGCTGAAACAATTGGCGCCGACTGGTTAATTTATCAGGATATTGAGGACTTGATAGAGTCTGTGAAAAAAGGAAATGAAACAATCACTATGTTTGATACATCCTGTTTCACTGGAGAATATGTTACCGGAGATATTAGCGCTGATTATCTAGCTCATGTTGAATCAATGCGTAACGATTACGCTAAGGAACAGCAGAATATTGATGAAGGGTTAACCAATTTAACAGAGAATTATTAAATCGACAGTTTTGTCTAGAATGGTGTGCTTATTCTTCTTTATCTTTGTTAGTTGAAAAAGGCGATTGCATTGCATTTTCAAAGAAATTTTTCTGTATTTTTTTCCACATCTCCAGATTTTGTTCTGTTAATTCTGTCATTGCGCTAACTGGATTACCGGCAGAAGACTGAAGTTGGTCCTGCATTTGTTTTTGTTGAGAAACAAACATATCAATACTTTTTTGCAGATAATCACCAGCGACAGATTGGACTGAATCGCCATAAAAGCGAATGATGTGAGATAGCGCTTGGGTGGTGAAAAGTGGTTCACCATCGTCTTCTTGTTCTGTGATAATTTGCAAAAGAATGGTTCTTGTCAGGTCTTCTTCGGATTTAACATCTTTAACAATAAATTCTTTATTATCAATCACCAGCTTTTTAATATCCTCGAGAGTAATGTACTTACTTTCTTCCGTGTCATAAAGACGACGGTTTGGATATTTTTTTATAATTCGTTTTTCAGTCATTATTTTGTCCGCTGCTCGAGTATACAAAACAGTATTACATCATGTGCTGTCCGCCGTTCATAGCAAAATTAGCGCCTGTAGCAAAACCTGCTTCATCGGAGCAAAGGAAGCCAACTAATGCCGCAATTTCTTCGGATGTTCCAAGACGATTAACGGGTATTCCCGAGATGATATTGTTGCGAATCTCTTCTGGAACAGCCATTACCATCTCGGTAGCGATATAGCCAGGAGATACGGTATTGACGGTAACCCCTTTTCTGGCTACTTCTTGTGCTAATGACATGGTAAAACCATGCATCGCTGCCTTGGAAGTGGTGTAGTTAGTTTGACCCATCTGACCTTTCTGGCCATTGATGGATGAAATGTTAACAATGCGTCCCCAGCCTTTCTCAGACATTCCTTCAACCACGTGTCTGGTCACGTTGAACAGACTATCAACGTTGATTTTCATTACGACGTCCCATTTTTCCTTGGTCATTTTTTTGAACATGCCGTCTTTAGTAATACCGGCATTATTGACCAGAATATCAACAGGACCCAGATCTGAAACAACTTGTGCAACCATTGCTTCACACGCATCGTAATCAGAAACATCGGCTTGATATACCATAATATCAAAACCTTGTTCCTTTACTTCTGCTTGCCACTTTTCTGCTTTTTCCTGATTGCGATAGTTGGTAGCAACCTTGGCACCGGCTGAAGCTAATGCCAGACAAATTGCTGCACCAATACCGCCAGTTCCGCCCGTTACCAGGGCAACTTTTCCATTTAAATCACTCATTCTTTATCTCTCCACAGCCAGTGCAACACCTTGACCGCCACCAATACACAATGTGGCGAGACCTTTTTTGGCATCACTTCGTTTCATTTCGTGTAGTAATGAGACCAGTACACGACAACCGGAAGCACCAATAGGATGTCCGAGTGCAATTGCACCGCCATTCACATTCACTTTAGATGTATCCCAGCCTACACCCTGATTTACAGAGATAGCTTGTGCAGCAAAGGCCTCGTTGGCTTCAACTACATCCAGATCATCAATAGTCCAACCCGCTTTCTCAAGACATTTTGCTGTAGCCGGAATTGGGCCGGTACCCATAATCTTGGGATCAACACCCGCACTTGCATAAGCTTTGATGGTTGCCATTGGTTCAAGACCCAGTTCTTTGGCCTTGCTTTCAGACATAACCAGTACTGCTGCTGCGCCATCATTAAGACCAGAGGCATTAGCTGCAGTTACTGAGCCTTCTTTATCAAAGGCAGGACGCATTTTGCTTAAACCTTCAACAGTGACGCCCGCTCTAGGAAATTCGTCTGTATCGAAAATGACAGGGTCGCCTTTTCGTTGTGGAATTTCGACAGGAACTATTTCATCTTTAAAATTGCCTGCGTTAATTGCGGCTTCTGCTTTGTTTTGTGAAGCAGCGGCAAACTCATCCTGTGCTTCGCGAGAGATATCATATTTTTTGGCGATATTTTCTGCGGTAACACCCATGTGGATATTATTGAACGCACACCAGAGACCATCAACAATCATGGAATCCTGCATTTTCCAGTCGCCCATTTTTTGACCATCGCGTGATTTTGGTAATACATGCGGAGATAAGCTCATGTTTTCCTGACCACCGGCAACGACGATTTCAGCATCGCCACATTTGATAGCTTGTGCAGCAAGGTGAACCGTTTTCAGGCCACTACCACAGACTTTGTTGATGGTCATACTTGGGACGCTTTCAGGTAGGCCTGCTGCAATAGCGGCTTGTCTGGCTGGGTTCTGTCCGGTACCGGCCGTCAGTACATGACCAAATATCACTTCATCAACCTGTTCAGCCTTGACACCTGCGCGTTCCAGAACGGCTTGAATTACAGTTGCTCCCAATTTATGGGCAGGAATTTTTGCCAGACTTCCACCAAAATTCGCAATTGCAGTTCGAGCGGCGGAGACGATAACTACATTATCTGCCATTTCGATTTCCTCCAAAGATTTCTTAATTTATACGGATTAGTAATTTGTTTTATAGAGCAAGTAAATATTAAAATTGCTGCATTGCAACAAACTGTAATCATCCTATCAGATCTTCTTTGAATCTGTCTAGTCTGTGTTTGACCAAGGGGAGTCCCTTTATCTATTTTTTATAATTGTTGAAAATCAAGTCCATTCATTCCAATAGGCTTCAGGCTGATATAGGTCGTACATGAAATCTATGAAAGTCTGTATCTTAGCAGAAAGATACTTTCTATGATTATAAATTGCATATACGGGTAATCTCTCAGGTTCATAGTTTTCTAATAAGGCATTTAATCGTCCTGATTGTATATCCAGTCCGACCATATAAGTTGGTAATTGAGCTATGCCACAACTCTGAATAGCAGAAACGCGTAAGGCATCACCATCATTACACTGAATGCCTCCTGAGATCTTGATTTTAATTTTTTCATTATCATCGATAAATTCCCATTCCGTGACAGGCGTCCTCGGCGAATAAATCATACAGTTGTGGCCTATTAAATCCTCTGGTGTTTCTGGTACGCCATGTTCTTTAAGGTAATCAGGAGATGCACATACAACACGTCGTGCATAAGCGATCTTACGCGCTATATACATAGAATCATCCAGTTCACCGACATGAAAAGCCAGATCAATACCATCTTCGACTAGATCTGGCATGCGGTTACTAAGCTCTATCTCTGTTGTGACATCTGGGTATTTACGAAGATAAACCGATAAGGCACGAGATAAATGAAATGCGCCAAAAGAAGGCTGAGCCATGATTTTAAGTTTGCCTCTAGGCTCGGAATTAAGTTGTGTAATAGCTTGTTCTGTTTCGTCAATGTCTGAAAGAATTGTATCGATCTTGTCATAATAGGCATGACCAACTTCGGTCAAATTCAATTTTCGAGTGGTACGATTGAGTAATCTGACGCCCAGTGATTGCTCAAGACTTTGAACGTGTTTGGAGGCCATTGCCTTCGAAATAGAGAGTTTTTTTGCCGCATCAGAAAAACTTCCGTTTTTAGCGACTGCTGAAAAAACCCGCATGCTCATGATCTTATCCATCTTAAACTCCTATTGTTTCTTTTAAGGAGATAATATATCAATAAAATAGCTATTGTATACAAAATAGTAAAAGTTTATCTTGTGTTCCCTAAAGAGATTAACTGAGATATAGAGGATCGAAAGGCTCTATTTAAGGTTTAAAACTATGTACCTCCTCATTATTTAGCACAGTGTATGTACGTGGCCCCTCCTCTTACTACACTGAATCTTCGCACATGGATGTGCTTTTTTTTAAATATGGATAGTTCGACCATCTACTCCCAAAGCAGCTTCATGCATCGCTTCTGAAAGCGTTGGATGTGCATGTATTGTTCGCGCTAGATCCTCAGTGCTTCCATCAAATTCCATTGCAACAACTGCCTCAGCAATGAGTTCTGATGCGCTTGGACCAAAGATATGAATACCTAGAATACGGTCAGTTTTGGCATCGCCAAAGATCTTAACAAAACCGGTAGCTTCACCCATTGCTTTTGCACGTCCTGTTGCCATGAACGGGAAACTACCCATACGGTATTCAATTCCTTCCGTTTTCAATTGTTCCTCAGTTTTACCAACCCAGGCAATTTCAGGCCAGGTATAAATTACCCAGGGAATTGTGTCGTAATTCATATGTCCGGGTTTTCCGGCGAGTCTTTCAGCAACGGCAACGCCTTCTTCTGATGCTTTATGTGCAAGCATAGGGCCTCTAACGACATCGCCAATAGCGTAAACATTTTCAAGGTTGGTTTGGCAATGGTCATCAACAACAATAAAGCCACGTTTATCAAGTTCTAGTCCACATTCTTCTGCGCCTAAACCGCTCGTATTCGGAGAACGCCCGACAGCAACGATTAATTTATCTACCGTAATTTGCTGCTTACCTTTTGCATCATCATAATTAATCGTGACTTCTCGGTTGTTGCTACCCGTTCCTGTCACTTTTGCCCCAAGTTGGATATCCATTCCCTGTTTACGTAAGATTTTTTCTGCTTCTTTGGCAATCTGACGATCAACTAAAGAAAGAAAGTCAGGCAAAGCTTCAAGCACAGTGACTTCAGAACCGAGTCGATTCCAGACACTGCCCAGTTCCAGGCCAATGACACCAGCACCGATAACGCCAAGGCGGCGTGGCACTTCATTAAATTTAAGTGCGCCAGTTGAATCGACAATTAATTTGTCATCAACAGCTGCAGGTGGAATTTTTGTTGGAACTGAGCCGGTTGCAATAATAATACTATTTGCTTCAATGATGCTTGTTTCATCATGCGACTCATGTTGTGGCGAAATTTCGACCTCTTTATTACTGATAATTCTGGCTTGTCCTTTTAACCAGTCAATTTTATTTTTTTTAAATAAGCCGCTAATTCCCATGGTCAGGTCTTTAACAATCTTGGCCTTACGGGAAACCATTTTGTTAACATCAATAGTTGCACCGCTAACAGTAATACCGTGATCAGTGGCTTCATTTTTTATGTGATGAAAATGATGTGATGAATCGAGCAATGCCTTTGAAGGAATACAACCAACATTTAAACAGGTGCCACCAAGTGCAGGTTTGTCTTCGTCATTAATCCAGCTTTCTACACAGGCAGTACTGAGTCCTAATT
>CAYTIZ010000125.1:0-7263 GCA_964437885.1 uncultured Enterobacteriaceae bacterium | reverse complement strand
ACTCACCTTCATTAATTTCTTCACCCACACGAATGATTGAAGCAAGCGAAAGTACCTTTCCTACAGCAGGCAGGGAATCAAGATAATCGTGAACTTGTTTTATTGTATCTAGCCGCTCGGGAGTCAGCCAAGCGACTTCCTGTTCTTCTTCAAGTGCACCAAACAAGGCATCTAAATCTTCAAAATCATCATCATCATCTTCAGTAGAACCCGGCATATCTTCAAGATTTAACACAATATCCAGAGGTGTTGTGCCACCTAATTTTTCATCAATCAAGCGTAGGCCCTGATAAATCTCGGTATCTTCACTAAAGTAATTAATAAAACTATTTTCTACTTCCAGACGACTGATACCAAAAGCACTGACTACAGCAAGAATAAGTGTAAGCAGCAGGACTTTGTCCCCATGTCGTTCAGTTAAAAACGCAAGTTTAGGCGCGAACTGAAATTCGTCTCTTGGACTTAGCTGCTCAGATGTTTTCGGCATTAATATTAATAAGGCAGGAAACAGAATGAAGGATGTTAGAAAAGTAACAGTTAAACCTATAGTCATCATCCAGCCAAAATCAATAACCGGTTTTATGCCACTAACAACTAATGAACTGAATGCCATAATCGTTGTTAGTGCAGTATAGAAACAAGGCCAAACCATTTTACAGGCAGTCGTTAATACCAATTCATGCTGTGTGTATTCAGGAAAATCATTACTTAACTGTCGATAACGAACAATAAGATGCACGTTCATAGACATAGTGATGATCAACATGAGTGAAATAAAATTTGAAGAGATGACCGTCACATTCCAGCCAACCAGGCCGAGTAAGCCAAGCATAAGTAAACCGGCATAAAAACAACTTAATAAGGGCAACATAACCCATCTAAGTTTACGAAAGATAATCGTTAACATACCCACAAGAAAAAGAAATACACCGACGCCAAAAATAATCAGATCATTTTTAATAAAGGTGATCATATCGTCAGCTATCATCGGCACACCACCTAAATACAAAGTGCCGTATTGCCGATACCTGGAAATTATTTCTCGTATAGCTTCTATATTGTCATGACTTATCTGATCTATTTCTTTTTTCTTCGTTACGTATTCAATGACTATTGAATCAAGTTTTGATTGCTCATCACTGCTTAAACCTTCAGTGTTGGCTTTAAACAGTAATTGATTTCTTATCCGCTGCAAATCACGGAATGCTTTTTGATCTTTTAAATTAACTTGTAATGCAGTGGTTGTACTATCTTCGCTAATAATTAATTCTTTATAAATAGGGCTGGTTAATAACTCCTGTCTGGCCTTATCTATATCAAGGTCACCACCTTCTATTGTGCGTACATTTTCTGCAACATCCGATAAGGTTCCATCCACCTGTCTGACCAGAGGAACATCAACCATGCTAATGACCGAATCAACAGGTTCCAACTCACGTAATTCATCACGTAGTCGAGTAATCTGCTCTATCGAGTTTTGAGAAAACAACCCTTCCTCAGGTGCAAAAGTGACGAACAAGAATTCTTTGGTGGCGTAGCGATCCAGTGTTTCTCGAAATAACTTCAGATCTTTATCATCGTCGAGTAACAATGAATCTGCAGAAGCATCAAGTTTAAAATCCTTTATATGGGCTGCAAAAAAAGCCAGAATAACTGCCATTAAAACACAAACTATAATAGGTTGTTTTAAAACAGTGGCTATGTAAATTTTCTTTATTTGCGCTATCACTTTTCTTAATTCTACTTATTATTAATAAACAACATGGATGCCATTATAAAAATGGACATCTACACCTAAATATTTTTAGGGAAAACGAACTGATTTATTAAATAAATAATGCTTTATTATTATTTGTCTTCCAGCAACTCAAGCTTGTAACCATCTGGATCCTCTACAAATGCAATGACTGTATTACCATCTTGCATTGGTCCTGCTTCTCTGACGACCTTGCCACCTGATTCTTTTATTCTGTCACAGGTCTTGTATACGTCTTCAACGCCAATGGCGATATGCCCGTAAGCATTACCCAAATCATAGGATGCTGTATCCCAATTATGAGTTAATTCAATTACCGTAGTATTAGATTCGTCACCGTAACCTACAAAAGCGAGTGTAAATTTGTACTCTGGGTAATCTTCTTTTCTCAATAACTTCATTCCCATAATATCTTCATAGAAATGTAGTGATTTTTCCAGATCCCCTACTCTTAGCATTGTATGCAAAACTCGCATTAGCACCCTCCAGCGCGACTAATTAGCAGGCAATATAATACTGCCATCTATAATTTTTTGTATTGTTTCTGCAAATAAAATGTGTTCCGCCTTCAAAACCTTTACTGCCAATGACTCTGGCGACTCCTTCGATGCGATAACAACTGTTCGTTGCGCCAATATGGCACCTTCATCATATTCTCCATCGACCAAATGAATTGTCACGCCCGTTTCTTTTTCACCAGCATCAATAACTGCTTTATGTACATTCATACCAAACATGCCCTGACCACCAAACTTCGGTAATAGAGACGGATGAATATTAATTATTCTACCTTTATAAGCCGATAATGTTTTCGCGCCTATTTTTTTCATAAAACCGGCCAATAAAACGAAATCGATATTGTGACTATCCAATGAATCTTTCATTGCGACATCAAGCAAATCTGCATCGGGATGGGTACGAGAATTCAGGAATACCGTGCTAATATTTTTTTCATTCGCTATAACCAAAGCCTGAGAATCAGGATTATTACTAATAACCATCTCAACACTCGCTGATAGCGAGCCTCGATCACAAGCATTGATAATAGCCGTCATATTGCTACCGCGCCCGGATACTAATACAGCTAATTTCTTCATCCCGCTTCTACTTTAAAACCCAACTGCTGTAATTGTTGTTTTGTTTCATGACTCATTTTATTCGTCTGGATAATTCTGCTTGGAAATTCACGTCTTATCGGATATTTTTTTCTCAGGCTATCGAAATATACCGCACGTTTTTCATCTTCTATACTGCTTAAATTCATCAATTCTATGGCATCACTCCTGACATCATAACTCTGCATTACTGCAAGTTGAACATCGTCCTCATCAATGACAGCAATCTCCTGTTCAGGTTTCCTTAAACCAGCCTCAAGCGACTCTTCATTTGTATAGTTGTTAAGCGCATCAAGCAACATTTCTGTCGCTTTAAGTTTACCGTCATAACTATAACCTGCAATATGCGGCGTCGCGATAAACGTCTGTTGTAATAAATTAATATCTATTTCAGGCTCATTACACCAAACATCAAGAATTAATGTCGCGCTGGAATTTTCTTGTTTGAATGCCAACAATTCTGCTTCATCGATAACTTCTCCGCGTGACGTATTCACAAGAATCACATCCGGTTTTAATCTATGCAGAAATTCTTTATTAACCAGTTTATTGGTAGGAAATTTACAACCTGATGTTAATGGCACATGTAATGTAATGATGTCGGCCTGCAAAACTTCTTCCAGTTCGATATAACAATGCTCAGATGCATGTTCGGCAAGAAGAGGATCGTTTAATAAGCACTTTACGCCAAGAGTCTGCATAAAATGTTTAACTCTGGAACCCACCTGACCGCAACCGATAATGCCGACTGTTTTTTCTTTCAAGGAAAAATCGTACTGCTCAGCTGTCACAAATAAACTGCTTAATACATACTCGGCAACAGAACGGGCATTGCTGCCCAAAGCACGGGAAAAATGGATATTAGACTTCTGCAGATAGTCTCTATCAATATGATCAACACCACTGGTAGCAGAACCGACAAATTTAATTTTGGAATTTTTTAATAGCGATTCATTAACCCTGGTCACTGATCGGACTAACAAGATATCAGCGTTTTTCATCACTTGTTGATCAATAGAACGACCATCAACTAATTGAACATCACCAAATTTTGAAAATACATCCTTAGCTAAAAGGATTTGCTGATCAGCAACTATTGATAACGAAGACACTAAAACATGCCTTAAGGCATGTTATTTAATTCTGCGCCCTCTTTCTGCACAGGCATTAAATCCTCTCTTGAAATCCCCAGCGCAATGGTTACTGGACTTGCAACAAACAAAGAAGAGTAGGTTCCTATCAAAACGCCAATGATTAATGCTGTTGCAAAACCATGGATGATTTCACCACCAAAGATAAATAACGCTACCAACACTAATAAAGTTGTTAACGATGTTATCATCGTTCTGTTAAGCGTCTGATTTAGAGAAACGTTGAATACTTCAATCGGCTTTGCTTCACGAAGCTTGCGAAAATTCTCACGCACACGGTCAAACACGACAATTGTATCGTTCAGAGAATAACCAATAACAGCTAGTAATGCAGCCAATACCGTCAGGTCAAAATCAAGTTGTGTAACAGAAAAAATACCTAGCGTAATTAATACATCATGAGCCAGTGCCACTATTGCACCAACCGAGAAACGTAACTGGAAACGCATCGCCACATAAATCAAAATACCCATCAAGGCATAGATCATTGCCAGACCACCATCATTCTTTAATTCTTCACCCACCTGTGGACCAACAAATTCTATACGGCGCATCTCTATATTTTGACCCGTACCTGAAAGCACATTTAATATCTTGTTACTAATATCAGCACTGTTTAAACCTTCGCTTGGCGGAATGCGAATTAACGCATCTTTAGCTGAGCCAAAATATTGAACAACAGCATTACCAAATTCTGAATTGCTTAAAGCCTCACGAACCTGAACAAGATCAACCGCTTCTGAATAACCAACCTCAACCAATGTCCCGCCAGTAAAATCAACACCTAAATTTAAACCCTGTGTTGCTAATGAAGCAATAGAAGCGATAAGTAACAGGCCGGAGATAAGCGAAGCTATCTTCCGCTTGCCCATGATGTCAAAATTGAATCGTGTATTTTGTATTTCCATAGTAAAAATCTCTGTTTAAATCTTTCTAGATTAATAATTTTTTGAGTCGACGTCTGCCATAAATAAGGTTCACCATACTGCGTGTAACCATAATGGAAGTAAACATCGAAGAAATAATACCGAGTGATAATGTCACAGCGAAGCCTTTAACTGGACCGGTACCAAAACTGAACAACACCAATGCCGCAATCAAAGTTGTAATATTTGCATCGGCAATGGTTGAGAACGCTTTTTCATAACCTGCATGAATACTGGCTTGAGGAGAATTACCATTTCGTATTTCTTCCCTTATTCGTTCAAAGATTAATACATTTGCATCAACCGCCATACCGATCGTTAATACAATGCCGGCAATACCGGGCAAGGTTAGTGTTGCTTGCAATATGGACAACATCGCCACAACCAAAACCAGATTTAAAGCTAGCGCAACATTGGCAAACAAACCAAAAACTTTGTAATAAATCGCCATAAATAAAAGCACGAGAATAAAACCAATGACGACTGAATTAAGACCTTTATCGATATTATCCTGTCCCAGGCTTGGACCGACTGTACGTTCTTCAATAATATAAATCGGTGCTGCCAAAGCACCGGCGCGTAATAGCAATGCTAAAGTGCGAGCTTCCTTGGTTGAATCAAGACCAGTAATATGAAAACGTTTACCAAGTTGTTCCCGAATAACCGCCGAATTAATAACTTCTTCGACAATTACTTTTTTCTGGGTCAATTCACCATCTTTCTCAACAGTCTCGATTTTATTTTCAATAAACACGACCGCCAGTCGTTTACCTACATTACCACGCGTACCATGGCTCATTCTTTTTGCGCCACGACCATCAAGTGTAATCGTCACATCAGGCCCGCCGCTTAAACTATCAATGCCCGAAGCAGCATCAATAATCGAATCACCAGTTAGCATCACCTGTTTCTCTAACAAAATAGGGAAGCCACTACGTTCTGTATAAAGTTTGGAACCGGCCGGCACACGGCCATCGACAGCGTCTTGCGGATCATGATCTTCATCGACTAATCTAAACTCAAGTGTCGCCGTTGCACCCAGAATATTTTTTGCTTTCGCTGTATCCTGAACACCTGGCAATTGAACAACGATACGACTAAGTCCTTGTTGTTGTATCACCGGTTCGGCAACACCCAGCTCATTCACACGTTTTCTAAGAGTCGTAATATTCTGTTGCAATGCTAATTTTTGGGTATCAAGTGCAACTTGGTCATTAATAGTAGCAACTAACTGGGACTCATCACTGCTCGTATCTGGAATAACTACATCAAGATCACGGAAGTCTTCCCCAATCAATGTTTGACCACTATCACGTTCGTTATCATCTTTAAAACGGATCAACAAACCACCTGCTTTATTGCGCGTAATTGTTTTATAGCGGATCTTATTTTCACGCATTTGGCTACGTAGGTCAGACATATAACCATCTTCAGCCTTGGCAATAGCTGCTTCCATGTCGACTTGCATCAGGAAATGTACGCCACCACGAAGATCAAGCCCGAGAAACATCGGTTCAGCACCAAAAATAGCTAACCATGCAGGTGTTGCAGGAGCAAGATTAAGCGCTACCACATAATTTCTGCCCAGAGATTCTTTTACAACGGACTGTGCTTTTAGCTGGGTCTCTTCATTATTGAATCTTATTACAAGATTTTCAAAACCAAGATCCATGCTTTTATATGCTAGCCCGGCTTCTTCCAGAGCATTACTGACTTGAAACTCGGTTAGTTCACTAATTTCTGCTGAACGTGAAGCAGAAACCTGTAATGCGGGGTCTTTGCCATAAATATTTGGCAATGCAAACAAAGCACCCAAACTGATCAGAAATAGAATTAATATGTATTTCCAGAGGGAATAACGATTCATGAACTTAGCCTACTTATGTGTGATTTAGTTAGTGTAACTCATAGTGTTTTCAGCGTACCCTTGGGCAACACGGTAGAAACAGCATTTTTTTGTATTTTCACTTCGGTGTCTTTTGTTATCTCTAGAAGTACGAAGTTATCACCAACTTCTTTAATTTTTCCGAGCAAACCACCGGTTGTTGCGACCTCATCACCTTTGCCTAATTCCCTTACTAACTGCTTATGTTGCTTCGCCTGCTTTAATTGGGGTCGAATCAGTAAAAAGTAAAAAACCGCGAATAAAATAATTAAAGGCAGAAAACTGGCCAAGCCAGGCCCTTGTTGGGCTGGCTCTGCCCAGGCACTATTAATGAAAAAATCTAACATTTATAAACACTCTGATTTAAAAACGCGGCATTATGCCACAAAAAAGACCCAATTCAGCACAGATAGCATTTTGTACCCCTAAA
>CAYTIZ010000124.1:0-7275 GCA_964437885.1 uncultured Enterobacteriaceae bacterium | reverse complement strand
GTTGATGATTATTTCAAGAGTATTTTATTTAACCGTATTAGAACATGAACACTTTACGACTTTGTCGAAATCGAACCGTGTGAAAATAACACCTATACCTCCTATCAGGGGACTTATCTATAGTCGTGATGGTGTTGTTCTGGCAGAAAACAAACCCACTTTTAGTCTTGAAGTAATACCAGAACAAATAGATGACGTTGATAAATTAATTGATCAATTAAAAGAGATAATCAGTGTTGAAGATAGCGATATTAAACGATTTAAAAAGTCACTCAAAAAAAAGAGACGGTTTGAAAATGTTGCTTTACGTTTAAATTTAAATGAAGAAGAAGTTGCTTTATTTGCAGTGAATCGTCATCGATTTTCCGGCGTTGATGTTGTTGCCGGTTTAAACAGATACTATCCATTAGGCGCAGAATTAGTGCATGCCATTGGTTATGTAGCACGTATAGATGAAAATGATGTGAAACAACTTAATGCATCGAATTATAGTGGTACGACACACATAGGAAAGCTTGGAATAGAAAAATATTATGAATCGTTATTGCATGGTGATGTTGGTTATCAACAGGTTGAAGTTAATGCACAAGGCAGAGTGATTCGTGTTCTGGAGCGAAGCGCACCTCAACCGGGAAAAGATCTTCATTTAACAATAGACCTTTCCTTGCAACGAATTGCAATAGAGGCACTAAAGAATAAACGAGGAGCAATTGTTGCAATAGATCCAGTAAACGGAGACATTTTAACTTTTGTGAGTTCTCCTGCTTATGATCCAAATAAATTTGTAAATGGTATTGATAGCAAGTCGTATAAGGCATTATTG
The DNA here is from genome assembly GCA_964437885.1 of uncultured Enterobacteriaceae bacterium. GTDB lineage: Bacteria > Pseudomonadota > Gammaproteobacteria > Eutrophobiales > Eutrophobiaceae > UBA7359. Next base: position 6,452 of record CAYTIZ010000124.1, on the reverse strand, counting down.
TCGTCAAAAGACAAACCATTAATAAATCGTCTCACTCGAGGGAAATATCCTCCTGGTTCAACAATAAAACCCTTTCTTGGTCTGGTTGCTTTGGACAATGGTGTGCGACAACTAAGGGATGAATCGTGGTGTCCCGGTTGGTTTTCGTTAAAAGGTCATAAACATCGTTATCGTGACTGGAAAAAGCAAGGGCATGGTCATACCGATCTGCATAAAGCAATAACGCAATCATGTGATGTTTATTTTTATATTCTTGCCTATGAATTGGGAATTAATCGTATCTACGAGGGTCTATCAAAATTCGGCTTTGGTAAACAAAGCGGAATAGACATCGGTGGTGAAGCAAAAGGATTATTACCTTCGAGAGAGTGGAAGCGTGAAGCTTTAGGGCAAGCATGGTTTCCTGGAGAGACATTAATTATGGGTATTGGACAAGGCTATGCTTTAACTACACCATTACAATTGGCGAAGGCTACTGCCTCATTAGCCAATAGAGGTAAACCCATGCGTCCTCGCCTGGTTTTTAGTACAAGTAATTCAATTACTAAAGATGTTAAAGCTTTGCCAGTAATCTCTGAAGATAAAATTACTATAAACAATAAAACTCATTGGGATATCATCATTAAATCAATGAGGGATGTTGTTCATGGGGTTGGTGGTACAGCTTGGCGTAGTGGTTTAAACGCAAAATATGAATTTGCTGGTAAAACGGGAACTGCTCAAGTTATTGGAATCGCCCAGGACAAAGTATATAAAAAAGATGAGATTGCTGAAGAGTTTCAGGACCATGCTTTATTTATAGCATTTGCTCCGGTAGAGTCACCGAGAATAGCAGTAGCAATTATTGTTGAAAATGGTGGTAGTGGATCGAAAACGGCAGCGCCCATAGCTCGTAAAATGTTTGACTATTTTATGAATAACAAAGATTTAATAAGTAAAGGATAATCGCCTTGGAAGAACAAAGTCTTGGGCAACGCTTACATATTGATTTTCCTTTATTGTTAGCCATTCTTGTTTTATGCATTATTGGTTTGTTTGTTCTTTATAGTGCTGGTGGTCAGGATATCGATCTGGTTTATCGACAAGCAGTAAAATTGGTAATTGCCCTGGTCGGTATGATTATTGTTGCGCAATTACCTCCTGCAGAGATCAACCATTGGTCAGTTTGGCTATTTGTTTTTGGTATTATTTTATTAGTGCTGGTCATTTTTTATGGTGATGTTGGTAAAGGTGCGCAACGTTGGCTGGACTTAAAAATTTTTCGTTTTCAACCGTCAGAATTGATGAAGCTTACTGTGCCGATGATGGTAGCTTCTTATCTTGCAGATAAATCATTGCCACCGAAGTTTTCATGGGTTCTTGTGGTTTGTGTGTTGATCACAATTCCTGTATTGTTAATTGCCAAACAACCTGACTTGGGTACTGCCCTACTAGTGGCGACAGCAGGTTTTTCAGTGCTTTTTATTGCCGGGATCTCATGGCGTTTATTGACAACTATGGGAGTATTAGCTGCTGCAAGTGCGCCGATTCTCTGGTATTTCATGCATGATTATCAGAAACAACGCATATTAACTTTATTGAATCCGGAACAAGATCCATTGGGTGCGGGCTATCACATAATACAATCAAAAATTGCAATTGGTTCGGGTGGTTTTTATGGAAAAGGCTGGCTAAATGGTACGCAATCACACCTTGAATTTTTACCTGAACGGTCGACAGATTTTATCTTTGCCGTGTTCTGCGAAGAGTTCGGAATGTTGGGTGTGTTGTTATTGTTATGCGTATACCTGTTTATAATTTCACGTGGATTGTATATCGCCATTAATGCACAACATACTTATGGGCGTCTATTGGCAAGTAGTTTAACGTTAACCTTCTTTGTCTATATTTTTGTAAATATGGGCATGGTCACCGGACAGCTTCCCGTTGTCGGAGTGCCACTACCCTTAATAAGCCATGGCGGGACTTCTATGGTAACATTGATGATAGGTTTCGGTATTATAATGTCGATACATACTCATAGACGTTTTCTCTCATTTTGATTGCAAATGTATAAATCAAACATCATCTTTTCTATCATTTTTTGTCTGACTTTTAATCTTGTCCCGCAAAATGTACAGGCGAATGCTCTGGCAAATAATGAAATTTCTGTTTCACAAGATGAGTTTATTGCCCAAATGGCAAAACGGCATAATTTTGATGCGACAAAATTAACAAAAGTACTAAAACAAACGATTGTTTCTCAGACTATTCTCGATGCGATATCAAGGCCCGCCGAAAAAAAATTAACATGGCATAATTATCGAAAAATTTTTTTAAAGGAAAAAAGAATTAATCAAGGTGTCGCATTTATGCAGAAAAATAAAGCCAAGCTTAGTGAAGCTGAGAAAAAGTTTGGTGTTCCTGCTGAAATTATCACAGCTATTATTGGCGTTGAAACATTTTATGGTCGTATAGCTGGGAGTTATCGTGTTGTTGATGCGTTGAATACACTTGCATTTCATTACCCAAAACGTGCGAACTTTTTTCGTTCTGAGTTTGAACAGTTTTTACTTCTGGCACGAGAACAGGGTTTCGACCCGCTGTCATTAAAAGGATCTTACGCAGGTGCCATGGGGATGCCTCAATTCATCTCAAGTAGTTACCGACATTATGCTATTGATTTTGATGGAGATGATACTATTGATATTTGGAATAATTCGGATGATTCTATTGGTAGTGTTGCAAATTACTTTGCTGAACACGGCTGGGAAAAAGGAAAACCGGTTATTGTCAAAGTGAAAGTTGAGGGTGACAATTATAAGCAGGTTTTAGACGGGAATTTGGAACTCGATATAAATGAATCTGATTTAGAAAGGTTGGGCATTAAGTCATATTCATCTTTTGAGAAAAATGAAAAGTTGAAGTTGTTTGAATATGAATTGGCAAAAGAAAATGAATACTGGCTTGCACATAAAAACTTTTACGTAATAACCCGTTATAATCATAGCTCTCTGTATGCAATGGCGGTTTATCAATTGGCCATGGAAATTAAAGAGCGTGCTAATAAATAAAGCTTAATTAAACAATAAAAAATGAATTCCTCAATAAATATAAAAAAAATAATAGTTTGTTTGTCTGTATTTATTTATGTATTGCTATCTGCGTGTGGAGTAACAAAAGTAGCTACAACTTCAAGTGATGCAGCACCAAATAAACAGATTGATGTATCTAATATTCCGAATGCAATACCAAAAAATGAAGCAAGGAGCCGCTATGGCAATCCAAAATCATATGTCGTATTTGATAAACGATATTATGTTATGGAAAGTAGTAAGGGCTTTGTAGAGAAAGGAATTGCTTCATGGTATGGCACTAAATTTCATGGTAGGCGTACGTCTAGTGGTGAAACTTATGATATGTATGCTATGACAGCAGCACATAAAAACTTGCCACTACCAACTTATGTTGAGGTAACAAATCTTGATAATGGTAGAACTATTATAGTTAAGGTGAATGATCGAGGTCCTTTCCATGAAAACCGGACCATTGATCTCTCTTATACGGCAGCGATTAAGCTTGATATTATAAAAAATGGAACTGGTTTGGTTGAAGTTAGAGCAATTGAGCCGGGTCAAACAATGCCCTCTAGTTCAGGCGATGGCGCACCTGTTAAAATTGTTTCAGTTTCGGATACTAATGATCAAACAGAGGCCGGATTCTATATCCAGGTAGGTTCTTTTGGGCAATTAGGCAATGCGGAAAGTCTGCGAAAAAAATTGAGTCCTTTGGGAGAACAACTGATTAAGATTAGCCAGAATGTAGTCGATGGTAAAACTTTGTATAGAGTGAAAATTGGTCCGTTAACAGATATTGATCGCTCTGATTCAATTATTTCTGAATTAGAGAATTATGGTGTTTCTAATCACCGTATTGTTGTTAATTAATATTTTTAAAAATTATGATTATAAGATTACACAAATTTATATTTATTTTTCTGTTTCTTTCTATTAATAGTGGGCCGCTGGTTGCGGACACTATGATTGTACCTGCTGCACCGAAAATTAAAGCATCTTCTTATTTAGTGATGGATTTTAATAGTGGCGCATTACTGGTAGAGGAAAATAGTGAACAAAAATTGCCACCAGCAAGTTTGACTAAAATCATGACGGTTTATGTTATTTCCAGTGAACTGGCAAATGGAAAAATATCACTTGAAGATGAAGTCCTGATAAGTGAAAAAGCTTGGAGAACTCAGGGATCCAGAATGTTTATTGAAGTAGATAAGAAAGTTAAACTTAATGATCTATTGTATGGCGTTATTGTACAATCAGGCAATGATGCCAGTGTTGCCTTAGCTGAATATATTTCCGGAACGGAAGATGTCTTTGCTGATCTTATGAATAAGCATGCCGAACGTCTAGGGATGCATAATACACATTTTGTGAACAGTACAGGCTTACCTGATGAAAACCACTATACAACGGCTGGCGATTTGGCAAAGTTAGCACGGGCATTGATTAATGATTTTCCTGAAGAATATTTACTATATAAAACTAAAGAGTTTACCTTTAATAAAATTAAACAGCATAATCGTAATAAATTACTTTGGCGGGATCGTAGCGTTGATGGAATAAAAACAGGGCATACAGAAGCTGCGGGGTATTGTCTGGTTGCTTCGGCAGTCAGGGATGGTATGAGACTGATTTCCGTTGTTATGGGTACTGACGGTGTTAATGCCAGAGCTAAAGCCAGTCAGGCATTATTAAATTATGGGTATCGTTTTTTTGAAACGCATAAGCTTTATAGTGCAGGGGAATTGATTACCAGTGTGAAAATCTGGAAGGCAGATGTTGATGTTTTAAAGCTCGGAATTAAAAATGATATTTATGTTACTGTTCCTCGGGGTCAATATGACAAGTTGGAGCCAGTTGTTGAACTTGATAACCACGTGCTTGCTCCAGTAAATGTGGGCGAGCAAAAAGGAATATTAAATGTCATGCTCACTAATGAAAATATTGTTTCAGTTCCTTTGTTAGCTCTGGAAACTGTTTCTGAAGGAAGCATCGTTAACAGGTTAAAAGATGAAGTTCGTCTTTTATTTGAGTAACTATAATTATGACGACGGTATATTTAAATGGTGAATTTAAATCACTTGCCGAAGCCTCAATCAACGTGCTCGACCGTGGTTTCACATTCGGTGATGGAGTCTATGAAGTCATTCCTGTTTTTAATCGTAAAGTATTTCGATTTGATGAACACATACAGCGTCTTGAAAACAGTTTAAAAGCCATCTATATGGATAATCCTTTAACAAAGGATAACTGGCATGCCATATTTAATCAGTTGATAGATGCTTTAGAACAAGCCGATCAATCGATATATTTGCAAATTACGCGTGGTGTGACTGAGCGTGATCACGATATTTCCCTGGCTGAAAACCCTACCATTTTTGCTATGAGCCGCCCTATAGTGAAAAAAGATTTATCTTCAGGAATAAAGGCGATTACTCATGAAGATATTCGTTGGCAATATTGTGATATTAAGGCAATTACCCTATTGCCAAGTGTCATACTAAGACATAAGGCTAAAGAGCAGGGCGCAAAAGAAACTATTTTGCTACGAGATGGGTATATTACAGAAGGTGCAGCCAGTAATGTATTTATAATTGAAGGTGACAAAGTTTACACGCCACCTAAAGATAAGCATGTGTTGCCAGGAATAACTCGCGATTTGGTACTTGAAATTCTTTCAAGGAATAATATCAGCATTATTGAGGAACCCGTCAAACTAGAGCAGTTGCTTAGAGCGGATGAGATTTGGATTACGAGTTCTACCTGGGAAATAGTCCCGGTTATTGAGTTGGATAATGAACCTGTAGGGAGTGGGTGTACGGGACCAATGTGGAAAAAAGCGAATGATTTCTATCAGGAATTTAAAAAAGCAATATAATTATTTTTATGGAAATATACAAAGCCTTTACAATTGAAGCAGCGCATCGATTACCAAATTTACCAGATGATCATAAATGTAGTCGCTTACATGGACATTCATTCATGATTGAAATACATGCTTCCGGGAATGTTGATGAAACGACTGGTTGGGTAATGGACTTTGCTGATATTAGTAAGGCATTCAAACCATTATTTGAATGTCTGGATCATCATTACCTAAATGATATTGACGGCTTGGAAAACCCAACAAGTGAAAATCTGGCTAAATGGATTTGGCAAAAACTAGAATCTTCTCTGCCATTATTAACTTCTGTTGTTATCAAAGAGACGTGTACGGCAGGTTGTATCTATACAGGTTAGAGCACTCCTAAAAATGCACTTTTTGTTCGCCTCATCCGTGAGGCTCACCCTTAACACTCAAAATCGCTCGGCAACTGCTCCCGGCGTCGCCTAAGAGCGCCTACTGTTGGTGCACGACTGTATGGATGCAGGAGGTAGAGCGACATAGGAGTCAAAGCC
>CAYTIZ010000123.1:0-7337 GCA_964437885.1 uncultured Enterobacteriaceae bacterium | reverse complement strand
TAATAGACGTACTCATTTTCTACTCCTGATGCAATTTACTACATTTGTAGTAAATTATAGATTATTTTCTTCGGTAGGTTCACTCACTAGATTAATTTAATTCGTTGAGCTTGAGTCGGAGCTTCATCAAGAATACGAAAAAGCGATCAGGTGAAAATAATCGATTCTTCTGTACATCAGGCAAATTTGAACATCGCTCAGCTACAGAGCTGGTGCCGATATTTGTTTATGTTTTAAAAATGCATACTATTCTAAAACAAGCACCGATTGTAACAACTGAAAAAATCTTCAATATGCAAGAGAGCGCTATCAATTTTTTGATAAAAAAAGAATGTTACATTATTAATTATCTTTGATAACTGATGCTTTTCTATTATTGATAATCAGAAAATATCGAATGTGTTGAGAATATAAGTAGACTTAAAGAGCTGCAGTTTTCATTTGTTCGTATTTTAAAGGAGAAGGTTTGAAATGGAATTTCTGGAGTTTAAACATCATGGTGCAGTGGATGGCGTAACCGGTTCGTGCCATGAACTACGTTTTAAAGAAGGCACGGGTATAGATCATGTCGGGCGTATCCCTTATTTGTTGGCCAAGGGTTTTAATAAGTCGATTTATTGTTTCGAAGCCTCGGTGTTGTTACGGCTTACAGCTATAAAGAAATTCTGATTTATGTCGATAATATTGTCTATACCGATTTGTTAGAGTGGGAACGACTTTTAATGTCTTATTTGAATAACGATGAGCTCAAGCTTCTATCATCTGCTCTGGATCAACATTCCATAGTTAGCACGCTTGATATCAATGGAAATATTACCCAGGTAAACGATAAATTTTGTGAAATTTATCAGTATTCACGTGAAGAAATCATTGGCCAGCATTATCGAATTGTAGAATCAAAAAAATATAATAATAACTATTTCGAAGATCTGTGGGATGCGCTTGCCAAAGGAAAAACATGGCATGACGAAATTCTGAATATTGCAAAAGATGGATCTGAGTATTGGCTCGATTCAACAATCGTACCTTTTTTGAATAAAGAGGGAATATCTTACAAATACTTTATTATTCGAAATGATATTACACAGCTAAAAAAACTGGAGCTAAGTCATGAAAGCGAGCATGAAGCCGCTTTAATGCGGGTAAAAGTAGCACAGATACTCCATGAGCAAACCTCACTAAAAGATCGTATAAAAAAAATACTGGAAGTACTGGCTAAATTCAAGGGACTGGAATTACAAAATAAATTAGGTGTTTTTTTGTTAGAAGAAGGTGCTAATGAGCTGAAGATGTTTGTTACACATGGCAAATACAGCGATGAATTTTTGCATAGTGAACAATGCGTAAAAATAGGTCGCTGTTTATGTGGCCGAGCGGCAATTTCGGGTTTATTAAAAATCTCTGATGATTGCATGACCGATCCTGAACATGAACACACATTTGAAGACATGACAGCACACGGTCATTATATTATTCCACTTAAATATTCAGATGACGTACTCGGTATCTTATTCATGTATACCGATCCTTATCCCTCCAGAGAGTCGGCTCGATTAGATATTTTGAATTTTATCGGTGAAATGATTGGTTTGGCCATAGCTAATGAACGTGTACAGGAGGAATTGAAACAGGCAAAACGCAATGCTGAGGACACTGCTAGAGTAAAATCAGAGTTTCTTGCCAATATGAGTCACGAGATACGCACCCCCATGAATGGTGTGCTTGGTATGCTGGAACTTTTGTCTTATAGGAATCTGGATGAAAAATCGAAAAATTTTGTTGATGTTGCACAAGGGTCTGCCAATCTTTTATTGACTGTCATTAACGATATTCTGGATATATCGAAAATTGAATCCGGGAAATTTCATATCGAAAAAATTAATGTTGATATCAGAACTCTACTTGAAGAGACGGTTTCATCACATGCGAATATTGCTCACCAGAAGCAACTCGATATTAGTTGCTTGATTTCCAATGACATAAAAGAACATGTTCGTTGTGATGAAATGCGTTTAAAACAGATCCTCAATAATTTGATTGGCAATGCCATTAAGTTTACCTCGGCAGGGGAAGTGTCATTAAAGGTTTCAACGGTTAAAGCCTCTGATCTAAAACAAACCTTACGTTTTGAAATAACAGATACCGGGATCGGTGTAGACAGTGATAAACAGGAAATACTATTCGAAGCCTTTAGTCAGGCGGACACATCAACAAGTCGAAAATTTGGTGGAACCGGGCTTGGCTTGGCTATCTCTATACATTTGGTTGAAATGATGGAAGGGGAGATGGGGATTATCAGTGCATTAAATGAGGGTTCAACATTTTGGTTCGAGCTGCCATTTGAAATTTTGGCAAAACAAAGCAAGCTGCCAACACAGTTTAATAATATTAATGTTCTAATCGTTGATGATAATGAAACAAATTGTCTAGTTCTGGAACAACATCTTGAAAGTTGGGGCTTGCAGTACAAAAGTGAAACAAAACCGGAATTGGTATTTGAGATTTTACAACAAGCACATAAGGTAGGGAGCTCTTATGATCTTTTGTTGTTAGATATGCAAATGCCACTATTAGATGGCGAGGAATTAGCGAAGAATATTCGAAACAATAAAGAACTAAAGGATTTAAAAATAATTTTACTTACCTCGCTTGGCCTCGATGATGTGCAAGAAACAGATAATTTATTCGAATTATCGTTAACAAAACCAATTCATAAGTCATTACTCTGCAATGCAATATCAACCGTCATGGGGCAAACGCAGATTAATAATGAAAATGAAATAATTATCCCGGAAGCAGAAAAAAGATTGAAAGGAAGCGTTCTCTACGCTGAGGACAATCAGGTAAATCAGATGATAGGTAAAGAAATGATTAATCGAATGGGTCTGCAATGTAAAATTGTCAATAATGGTTTACAGGCATTAGAAATTTCCAATTTTGGTGAATTTGACTTGATACTGATGGACTGTCAAATGCCAGTAATGGATGGCTTTGAGGCAACTAGAAAAATTCGACTGCGTGAGCAGAATGAAGATAGGAAGAGGGAAATCATTGTCGCCTTAACCGCTAATGCCATGGCAGGTGATCGAGAAGCCTGTTTGGCAGTGGGGATGAATGATTATTTGGCCAAACCATTTACTTTCGAGATGCTTTTTTCCACCTTGTCTCAGTGGTTACCTGCAGAACAGAGCAATATCGTTAAGGAAATAACTATAGTTACTGATAAAACAGTCGATAGTTCAGATAGAGATAATGGCTTGTTAAATCAAACAATGGAATTCATTGATACAGGCAAGTTTGAGGAACTGAATACAGTTATGGGTGAGCAAATTAATCTGATAGTTGATGCTTTTATTGATACGGGTAATACAAATATAAAATCAATGGAACTCAGCTTAAAAGAATTTGATTTTAAGCTGCTCAGAGAGCAAATACATGCCTTGAAAGGGGGCTGCGGTCCTATTGGCGCGCAACAGCTATTTAAAGCCTGTGCTGCAGCAGAAGAAAATTGTAGATCGGGTGAAACAGAAAATATAAATGAACTCGTTGGCGAAATTATTTCATTGTTCGATAAAAGCCAGAACAACCTCAAAGCATTGGTAAATGAGAGTTAGCTAATGAACTATAATCAGGAAATACTCGATAGAGAAAAGCCATTACTGCTTGTCATTGATGATGACATGGTTACCAGAATATACCTTGAAAAAGCATTAAAGGATGATGGTTTTGATGTTAAAACCGCTGAAGATGGTGAAAAAGGACTCGAACTCTATCACTCACTTTCTCCTGACATGCTTATTCTTGATGTAATGATGCCAAAACTGGATGGCTTTGGAGTATGTGAGGCTATTCAAAAAATAGATGAAGATATAAAAGCGCCTATCGTTATGCTAACCGGTTTAAATGATGTCGAGTCAATAGAAAAATCATTCCACCTTGGCGCGTCAGATTTCATAATAAAACCTGTCAATTTACCTATCTTTAAACAACGTGTGCGTTATGGTTTAAAAGCACGTGAAGCTGATCTGGCCTTATACAAAAATCAGGCGCGACTGGCACATGCACATAAAGTAGCCAGATTTGGTCATTGGGACTGGAATGTGGAAACGGATCATCTCTATTTTTCAAATGAAATTCATAATATATTTTCTATTAATAAGGATAGTTTTTCTGAAAATAAAGAAGCATTTTTAGCACTGGTTCATGCTGATGATTTAGACCTTGTCAAAATTGCCTTGCAAGAGTCAATGGAGTTTGGTGCAGATTTTAATATTGATTATAGAGTGAATCATCCTGACATCGATTACATGGTGATTCATGCGCATGCTGAAGTATTAAAAGATGATGCGGGAAAGGTTATACGCATGTTGGGTGTGATACAAGATATTACTGAGCGGCATCTTGCTCAAAAAATGATTATGCATCAGGCACTACATGATAGTTTGACCGACTTACCCAATCGCACTCTTTTTAATGATCGTCTTGAACATGCGCTTAAATTACTCTCGCGTGAGGCAGAATTGCTAGCAGTTCTGTTTATTGATTTCGATCGATTTAAAAATATCAATGATACATTAGGACACGACATAGGTGATGAATTTCTTAAATCGGCATCTAGTCGATTAAAAAAAGTAATTCGTAAAACGGATACGGTTGCAAGATTAGGCGGCGATGAATTTGCCATTATTCTGGAAGGCGTAAAAACAAAAGAGGACGTCAACCTTGTTGCAAACATGTTGATTGACAAGCTCTCAGAACCACATAATTTAGACGGCAAGCTGTTAATCAGTCCCGCAAGTGTGGGTATAGCGCTTGCTCCTTCGGATAGTATTAAAAAAAATGACTTGTTGAGACAAGCGGATATGGCGATGTATCACTCTAAAAAGCTTGGCGGAAACCAATTTAGTTATTTTTCAGCAGACATGATTGTACGTGGGAACAATTCATTATTTATGGAAAATGAATTACGTGCCGCGTTGGACAATAATCAATTACAGGTTTTCTATCAGCCCAAGGTCAGTGTGGAAACAGGGGAAATTAAAGGCATGGAAGCATTGGTGCGTTGGCTACATCCGGAAAAAGGCATTATCCCTCCAGATAATTTCATCCCCTTGGCAGAAGAATGTGGGCTAATTGTTAATGTTGGTCAGTGGGTCCTGGAAGAGTCTTGTCGGCAAACCCTTCTATGGCATGATAAAGGATTTAAAAATTTGATTGTCAGCGTCAATATTTCTCCTATGCAATTTAATCAAAAAGATTTTTTCACTGTTGTAAATAATATAATCACTAAAACAAAACTTAATGCAAAATATCTGGAATTAGAAATAACCGAAAGTTGCACCATGAGTAATGTTGATGAAACGATTCGTGTCTTACATGATTTTAGAGGTATGGGGATAAAGATTTCTATCGACGATTTTGGTACAGGTTATTCATCCTTAAGTTATCTAAATAAAATGCCACTGGATACATTGAAAGTAGACAGGGCTTTCATCAAGAATATTACTGCAGATGGCGAAAATGGTGAATTGGCAAGATTAATAATTGCAATGGCAAAAAGTCTGGAATTAAATGTGGTGACAGAAGGAATAGAAACAAAAGCGCATCTTGATTTTATTTCAAAATACGGCAGTAATGAATATCAGGGCTTTTTAATGAGTCCGCCTGTACCTGCAGATGAATTTGAAGATCTGTTAAATAAAAACTCTGAAAATTCTATCGATGATATAAGTAAATTTAATTTAGCTTAAATAATCGTCATTAACAATCATCTCAGAATAAATATTGTTGCAGATAGAACACGAACAATATGAACATAAAAGCCACGCCATATTATATTCGCTTTCATCTTGCTATATCTGCAGAGAAGTACTTGGCATATTATCAGGGAAAAGCTCGCAGTATCGTAGTGCGCTCAGAAGATAACAGAAGTATTAAATTTCCGGCTAATGCGATTCGAAGTTTCCTCACGCATAGCGGCATCTTTGGTCAATTTGAAATTCAGTTTGACGAAAATAATAAGCTCATAAAGATCAAGCAGATAAAGTCGTAATAAGTGGGGTCAGATAAGACTTTTCTTTGGCCGCCCCATCTTTGCTGGTCTAACCCGCCGACCAAATAACAATTCAACCTCGTCCTTAAAAGGGTTATTACCAAATGCCAATCCTTTATTAACAGAACTGCGTATCTGCTCCAGCAGTTCATTATCAACATGTGCTTTAAATAAATTTCTATATGCTTGAAGTTGGTTTTCTTAGATTCACATAATAAGTGCAATTTTTTAAAGTGAGACGGCCAGTTGTTATAGTTGGTTATTTACTCGCTAAAGGAAATTGCCAATGCATTATAAACAACTGACCGAGAATGAACGATACCAGATATATGCCATGAAGAAAGCAGGTCATAGTCAAGAATCGATAGCCTCCGTACTCGACAGGAGCTCATCGACGATAAGCCGAGAATTGCACCGCAATGAGGGCTTAAAAGGCTATCGTCCTGCACAGGCACAACGCTTCTCGGATAGTCGACGCGAAGCGGCATACAAAAAGAGTAAGGTAAACGACGCGGTATGCATCTGGATTACAAAACTGCTTAGACAGGAATTGAGTCCACAACAAATAGTGGACTACCTGAGGCGACATAAGAAGCTGTCGTTACATCATGAGACGGTCTATCGCTTGGTTTATGCAGATAAAGCAGTGGGTGGTGGTTTATACCGCTATCTACGCATTGTCTCAAAACCCTACCGTAAGCGTTATGGTCATTATGACCGACGCGGCAAGATAAAGAACAGGGTAAGCATTGAGAAGCGGCCGTTGATTGTAGCGCGTCGTACTCGCATCGGTGATTGGGAAGGTGACACGGTGATAGGAAAAAACAGAAAAAGTGCTTTGCTGACATTAGTTGAACGTAAAACGCTTTATACCGTGATTGTCCGATTAACCGGAAAACGAGCAGACTTACTGGCTGAGGCGATGGTCAACGTGATGAAACCGATGAAGAGCCGGTTCCACACACTCACATTGGATAATGGGTTAGAGTTTGCGCATCATGAACAGATAGCAAAACAACTCAAGGCAGCTATTTATTTTGCCCATCCTTATGCTTCGTGGGAACGTGGCATCAATGAAAATACAAACGGATTAATTCGTCAATATTTTCCTAAGGGAACAGATTTTAATCAAGTGACTGATGATGACATAGCGCATGTGATGGAACGATTAAATAATCGACCAAGGAAAACACGGGGATGTCGGTCACCGAATGAATTATTTTTGGGGCAGCGTGTTGACTTACTCGCTGCGTAACTTACATTGCACTTAATATGTGAAAGCAAG
>CAYTIZ010000122.1:0-7401 GCA_964437885.1 uncultured Enterobacteriaceae bacterium | reverse complement strand
TTATCACGTTTTGCAGAAAAATATCATTGGGCACATCTGGATATTGCTGGTACGGCCTGGTTGTCTGGCGCAAATAAAGGTGCGACTGGACGACCAGTCTCTTTGTTAATGCAGTATATTTTTAATCAAATAAAGTAACTTCGGGATTCATCTCTCATGTCGCGCGTTGACTTTTATAACTTGCCTGATGGCACCGGTACGGACAGATTTGCCTGTAGCATGGCAAAAAAAGCATGGACAACGGGTAATCGCGTCCATATACATACGCCATCTGAAGAAAAAGCAAAAGCCATGGACGATTTATTGTGGACCTTCCGTGACATTAGCTTCATTCCCCACGAATTATATAATGGGACTGAAAATGAGGACACACCCGTTACCATTGGTTTTGGCAATAATTTCCCCGAGCAATCACAAGTCATCATTAATCTTGATGATGAAATTCCCGGTTTCGCATCAAATTTTGAGCGCATTGTTGAGATTATCGGTGGCGATGAAAATAATAAACAATATGCGCGACAACGATATCGCCTATATAAGAATGGCGACTACGAAGTTCAGTACCACAAGATAGATAATTTGCAAGATCATGGTTGATTCAACAAAAAAACCTGAAGCACCATTGCCTGTGGACAAGGATAATTTAATTAGCCAAATCGATGAGCTAGAAAACCTGCTTGCAGAAAAGAAAGCCGAAGCGCGACAATCAGTTTTACCTAGACTCAATGTCGGTACGGATGGCATACCGATTTTAGTAGAAGCTGTAACTGAGGAAGATTTAAATCCTGACGATACACCAGCATTGGCTAGTTTGAAAAAAGATGACCAGATCGTTAATGACATCATTGATAAAATAGATAAAGAAATCACCAAAGATCTGGATGCATTAATCGTCATGCTCAAAGACAGCATTATTGATGAAGTAAAAACGCGACTACTGGAAGAATTGCATATTAATGAAAATGACATCGACAAAAATAAAAATGATAAATAGTTGATAAATACGATTGCCCTTAATAAGCAACGCATAGACAATGCGCCTCCCACACATTGAGCACATATTAAAAACTCACAATAATTTGTTACTTACATATGGAAAAAACCTACAAACCTGAATCGATAGAAACCAGTTGCTACGATAATTGGGAAAAGAATAATTACTTTGCCCCAAAAGGCGAAGGAAATTCCTATTGCATCATGCTGCCACCGCCGAATGTCACCGGCAGTTTGCATATGGGCCATGCATTCCAGCAAACATTGATGGACGTATTAACGCGTTATCATCGTATGAATGATCATGACACCTTATGGCAATGTGGCACTGACCATGCGGGTATTGCGACACAAATGGTGGTTGAACGTCAATTGCAACAAAATAATGTTTCACGTCATGATCTGGGGCGAGATAAATTCATTGATGAAATCTGGGACTGGAAAAAACATTCAGGCAATACTATTACCCGTCAATCACGTCGTCTCGGCACTTCAATGGATTGGTCGCGTGAACGTTTCACTATGGATGACGGTTTATCGGATGCCGTTAAAGAAGTCTTTGTTCGCTTACACGAAGAAGGTTTGATCTATCGCGGCAAACGATTGGTTAACTGGGATCCTGTTTTACATACCGCTATTTCCGATCTCGAAGTCGTCTCTGAAGAAGAGAACGGTCACCTGTGGCACATGCGCTATCCATTAAAAGAACCTGTTGATGGTCTTGAATATATTGTTGTTGCGACTACAAGACCCGAAACCATGCTTGGTGATGCCACTGTTGCTGTCCATCCAGATGATGAACGTTATAAAAATTTAGTCGGCAAAGAAGTATTGCTGCCTTTAACCGATCGTACACTACCCGTTATTGCTGATGATTATGTTGATCCTGAATTTGGCACCGGTTGTGTAAAAATTACGCCAGCACATGATTTTAACGATTATGATGTTTGGACAAGACACAAAGATAGTGAAGCATTTAAAGCACTTCCATTAAATGGATTAATAAATATATTTACTATTGATGCAAAAATTAAATCGGACTTTTTTGATGACTTTAGTTTTGGACATCGTGCGAAACATAAAAACGGTGAAACGTTGGCTGATGAACCTATAGCTGCCGCAGCGTCTGATTTAATTCCTAAAAAATATCGCGGTTTAGATCGTTACGAGGCTCGCAAACAAATTTTGGCCGATCTTGATGAACTCGGCTTAATAGACAAAATTGATGACCATAGACACATGGTTCCTCGCGGTGATCGTTCTCACGCAGTAGTCGAACCTTATCTAACCGATCAATGGTATGTAAAAATTCAACCACTGGCTGATCCTGCTATCAAGGCAGTGAAAGATGGTGATATCAAGTTTGTTCCGGCGAACTGGGACAAAACCTATTTTGAATGGATGAACAATATTGAAGACTGGTGTATATCTCGCCAACTCTGGTGGGGACACCGTATCCCGGCATGGTATGACGATGAAGGTAATATTTATGTCGGTCGTGATGAAGCGGAAGTTAGAGAAAAGAATAATCTCGGCGACGATATAAATCTTAAACAAGATGAAGATGTATTAGATACCTGGTTCTCTTCGGCTTTATGGCCCTATTCAACTTTAGGTTGGCCTGAAAAAACAGCTGAACTAGATAAATTTTATCCTACTAGTGTTCTGGTTACCGGTTTCGATATTATCTTTTTCTGGGTTGCACGCATGATCATGATGGGATTAAAATTCATGGGTGATGTGCCATTCAGGGAAATTTATATTCATGGTCTGGTTCGTGATTCCGACGGACAAAAAATGTCTAAATCTAAAGGTAACGTCATTGATCCATTAGATGTTATTGATGGTATCGATCTGGAATCTTTAGTCAGCAAACGAACAAGCGGACTCATGCAACCACAAATGGCAGCTAAGATTGAAAAATCAACGCGCAAACATTTTCCTGATGGTATTCCCGCTTATGGTACAGATGCCCTGCGTTTTACCTTTGCCACAATGGCAACACAAGGCAGAGATATCCGTTTCGATATTAGCCGTATAGAAGGCTATAGAAATTTCTGTAACAAAATATGGAACGCCACACGCTACGTATTAATGATGTGCGATGCACATGGATGTGCAAGTGTCGCTGGAGGCACGACTGCAAGGACGCAGGACGATTACAGGGATATAATCGGTAGAGTCGAGTCTGGAACGGAGACCGAGGTAGAACAACGCCGGGAGCAGTTGCCGAAGACGCCGAGAGCGACGGAGCCTCAATCTATTGACATCAATAGTGGCGATAAGAAATTCGGTCTTGCTGAACGTTGGATCAATACCAAGCTAAGTGAAGTTATCGCGGCAACACACGAAGGCATACGCACCTATCGTTTTGATCTTGCTTCACAGGCACTTTATGAATTTACCTGGGATCAATATTGTGACTGGTATCTTGAATTATCCAAAACAACTTTAAATAGTGAACATTCTAGCGAAGCAGAAAAACGCGGCACATTGTTTACATTGTTAAATGTACTCGAAACTTTATTGCGAACATTACATCCATTTATGCCTTTTATTACGGAAGAACTTTGGCATCGCGTTGCACCACTGCTGGAAAAGAATGGCGAAAGTATTATGCTCGAATCTTTTCCAAAACAAGATGATCCCGAAAGAGATAAATCTGCCGCAGAACAAATTGAGTGGATCAAATTATTCATCTTGGGTGTTCGTCGCATTCGTGCCGAAAGAGACATCTCACCAGGGAAATCACTCAACGTATTTGTCCGTAATGGCACAAAGAAAGAATCACAGTGTTTAGAGGAAAGTCAGTCTTACATAAAATCATTAGCCAAAATTGAATCTATCACTAATGCCAAAGGCGATATGGACGATGCTGTTATGGCATTGGCAGGGGAAATGACATTACTGGTTCCCTTAGCTGATATTATCGATCCGGAAGCAGAGACTAAACGTTTAAATAAGACAATCGAAAATCTTGAAAAAGAAAAATTCGGGCTGGAAAATAAACTGGCTAACAAGAGCTTTGTTGAACGTGCGCCAGAAAATGTAGTCGAAGGTGCAAAACAGCGACTTGCTGATACACTTAACGAAATCAATACTTACAAAGGACAGTTGGAGTCAATATCCAAATTGTTAGATAAATAATGTTACGCACTATTAAAGAAGAGATAGACGTTGTATTTGAACGCGATCCGGCTGCACGATCAGTTTTAGAAACGATCCTTACCTGCCCCGGTTTTCAGGCGATCGTTTTTCATCGTTTTAATCATTGGCTTTGGAATAGGAGACTACATTTACTCGCGCGCATGACAGCACACTTTGCTCGATTTATGACTGGCATAGAAATTCATCCTGGTGCGATTATTGGACGGCGCTTTTTTATTGACCACGGGATGGGCATAGTTATCGGTGAAACTTCGGAAATCGGCGATGATGTTTCCATCTATCATGGTGTCACACTCGGCGGTACTACCTGGAATAAGGGTAAACGACATCCCACTCTGAAAGACAATGTTGTTATTGGTGCAGGCGCAAAAATACTTGGCCCAATAACGGTTTCTAAAGGTGCGCGCATTGGTTGCAATGCCGTAGTAGTAAAAAATATTCCCGAAGGCGCAACCGTTGTTGGCGTTCCCGGTCACGTTGTTGTTAAGAAAGACATTACCGAAAAATCAGCACAACGCGAAGCGATGGCTAAAAAGATTGGTTTTGAAGCCTATGCAGAAAGTAAGGACATGTCCGATCCAATACAAAACGCATTAGATTCAATACTCGACCATATGCAACGCGTTGAAAATGAACTTGAAGAACTGAAGAAAAAATAAAGAAGAACGATTATGACTGAAGAAAAAGATCCCACTATTTTTCAAATCGCGTTTAGCTTACTAGCCTCTTTCTGCGGCGTTCAAAACCAAGCAAACATGGCTCGTGATGAAAAATATATCGAAAAGAACGGAATCAAGGTTTATGTCATCATGGGCTTCTTTCTGGTTTTTTGCTTACTAATCGCGCTATATGGAATCGTACAGTTAGTACTGCATTTCGCGATGTAGTACTTCACTAGTCTGGCACTGAATAAAACCAACATTATTAGTATCAAAAGTTATCTTAATACGTGCCTGACACGAATGGCACTTACTTAAGCTTCTTGGGATGACCATTTAAGGTAACTCATTGATATTACCCAAGCCCCCAATCGGGACAAACTAAAGCCTATCCCCTTGCTTAACAAGCTCAAAGCGTACCTTTAACATGGGAAAGATTAGGATCAGATCTCTCATCTTTAATAACTCCTGTCTTTTACTGCCAATGACATGATTAGCAACGATCTTATCATAAAAATATATCTCTAACTCATTGATATTTATGCATTATTATTTAATAATCATTCCCGACTAAACTAATCAACTATATACTTGACTAATTTAGTGGGTTATGTAACCCTTAACTGACCCTGGATTTAAAGACTGTTATAGAGAATTAGAACATGAAAATGACGACCAAAGGCAGATATGCCGTAACTGCATTACTGGATTTGACGCTGCATGACAGCGAAGGGCCTGTGAATCTGTCAGATATTTCACGGCGTCAGGATATTTCTCTGACTTACCTTGAACAATTATTTAGCAAGATGAAGCGTCACGGATTGATTGAAAGTGCGCGTGGTCCGGGCGGTGGTTATAGTCTGGCACAAGATGCCGACGATATAACCATTGCCAAAATTATCTTTTCCGTTGATGAACCCGTCGACGTTACCCGTTGTGGCGGCAAGCAAAATTGTCAGGCTGAAGAACGTTGTTTAACACATGATCTTTGGCTGGAATTAAATCTTCACATATCTGATTTCCTGAACAATATGACGCTAGCTAATCTGGCTCAACGGAATAATGTAAAACAGGTCACGGAACGACAAGATGCCATCTTAATGCAATTACATAAACATTAAATATTATGATTAACGAAGCAACAATAAATTTAACTGACAGTGCAAAACAGCATATAGAGAAAGTTCTTGCAAAAGATGAGAACGGGATTGGTTTGCGCGTAGGCGTTAAAACCACAGGCTGTTCCGGTTATCAATATGTTATTGAAACGGCCAAAGAAATAAACGAAGAAGATAAAACGATTGAATCAAATGGCATCAAGATCATTATCGATGAACAAAGCTTACGTTACCTTGCAGGAACAGAACTCGACTTTACCCGCGAAGGATTAAGCTCCGGTTTTAAATTTAAAAATCCAAATGTACAAGAGTCTTGTGGTTGCGGTGAAAGCTTCAGCCTTAAAGAAGGCACGGAGACTTAAACTATGTCTAGCAATACTGAAGATATTAACGACTTTGTTAGCGATGAATATGAACATGGCTTTGTCACTGACATCGAGTCAGATACGGTGGCACCGGGTCTTAATGAAGATACCATCGCCTTTATTTCCAAAAAGAAAGAAGAGCCAGCATGGTTACTCGAATGGCGATTAAAGGCTTACCGACAATGGTTAAAGATGGAAGACCCTACCTGGGCACATCTTGATATAGAACATATTGACTATCAGGCGATCTCTTATTATTCCGCACCTAAATCCAAAGACGATGGGCCAAAAAGTCTGGATGAAGTTGATCCAAAGTTATTAGAGACCTATGAAAAACTGGGTATTCCTTTACAAGAACAAAAGATGTTGGCCGGTGTTGCGGTTGATGCCGTATTTGATAGCGTTTCTGTTGCGACCACATTCAAAGGCAAACTTGCCGATGCTGGTGTTATTTTTTGCCCATTTTCTGAAGCAGTTAAAGAGCATCCTGAACTGGTAAAAAAATATCTCGGCTCTGTTGTCCCGGCAGCGGATAATTTTTTCTCGGCATTAAATTCAGCCGTCTTCACTGATGGTTCATTCGTTTACATTCCTAAAGGCGTACGCTGCCCAATGGAATTATCAACCTACTTTAGAATCAATGCGTCGAACACAGGGCAGTTTGAACGTACATTAATTATCGCTGATGAAGCAAGCCACGTTAGTTATCTTGAAGGCTGTACCGCACCGATGCGCGATGAAAATCAATTGCATGCGGCAGTGGTTGAATTGATTGTATTGGACGATGCTGAAATAAAATATTCCACTGTTCAGAACTGGTATCCCGGTGATGAGAATGGTGTCGGTGGCATTTATAACTTTGTTACCAAACGCGCTGATTGTCGCGGTAATAATTCCAAAGTGTCATGGACACAAGTAGAAACGGGGTCGGCGATCACATGGAAATACCCAAGTTGTATTTTAAAAGGCGATAACTCGGTGGGTGAATTTTACTCTGTTGCCGTAACCAATAATTACCAACAAGCCGACACCGGCACCAAGATGATTCATATTGGCAAGAACACCAGTAGCACAATTATATCAAAGGGTATTTCGGCA
>CAYTIZ010000121.1:0-7402 GCA_964437885.1 uncultured Enterobacteriaceae bacterium | reverse complement strand
GAATTTATTTCAAATTCAGAATCTGTCGACTTTAACATAATTAACCTTTATAAGGGGCATGCTTCATTAGCCGACAGAGATCTAACCGAATTAGATGTGGGTAACTTAAGTTCTGGTGAGTTAATTACCATTAATATTGAATTTGAAGTGTCTGACACTCAAGATGAATATGTTTTATCGCTAGAATTAATTCCTGAAAGCGTCATTGATTCATTGAAACCTGGCGATACTTTTGGTGAAATCAGTGATAACAACCTCTCTTCTTTAAAGGATGTGGGCAACATAAATTTAGGTAATGTGCATATCGACAGCATAAAGCCTGGTTTACTTAATGCCATCATTCATGCCAAATTGCCCACTTTAGGTGCTGATAAAAAATATAGGATTGTTGTTGCACCGTCATTGGCTTATTTAGCGTTAGAAAAAGAAATTGTTGTATCAGATGCATACACCGTTCCGTTACTGATAGACGATAGAACACTGAGTATCTCCAAGTTGGAGAACGTATCTGTCAAAGTCATTAATCTTCCCGCATTAACAAAAAACAATGAATTTACCAGTTTAGAAATTGGTGGAAAATTTGATACTGATGGATATTCTATAGAGCCACTTTTTCAAACCTCAATACAGGTTGATCTTTCTACCTTTAATCAATCCGAAAAAGTCTCACTGTCTCTGATATGGCTCTCGCCATCCGGCATAGAATTCCCCTTAGGTCTGTTAAGCACAAATGCTCAAGAAGAACCGATAATTGCGAATAAAGCACAATTTAATATTGATGCCTCTGATTCTGCCTTTGTGAACATCCCCGTGGTTGCTTATGCACCGATCAAAACACAAGTTGAGCTATTGAAACAATCCATCGATATTAAAGATATAGCCGACCAAAATGCATTGAATGCCGAGTTTAGCCTGCAGGTTTTTTATGAAGAAGATGGCAGTGATGTCAGTGCCGGAACTGCATATAGCCTATCTTTACCACTGGTAAGGCAGAGTAATCGGGTTATTGAGAATTCAACAGAAACAGCGGTTGGTTTTAAAATTTTACGCGCAGGGCCGCTTAACAATGCTTGCTTGATTGCATCAGGTCTTGACGTTGACACGCGGCTGTTTGCCAATGATAGTGTGAATACCATTACGGCTGTAAACTGCCCAACCACCGGTGTGGGGGCTAATATGTTATGGCGCTATGAAGCAGCAACCAAACATATTATCAGCAAGGTGACTGATTTAGACGGCAATAATTATTGTGTCGCAATTTTTAGTAGCAATGGTTTAATCGACAATGACTACCACCTTGTAGAATGTCAATACCCCAGTGGAATACGTGGTATGCCCGTACGCTCTCAGCGTTATAATTTTGAAGGTAATAAAATAAAAGCTGAGGGCGCTAATGGGTATCTTGGTGTTATTTTCTCAGGTGATCCTGTCAAAGAAGTACAGATTCAATCAGTAGTAGATGCACCTGATTTTTTTACCAATGCCAATGGTCTTGACCTGAGCGCAACAGGAAGATTGTTCTATGCCGGAAAGTTTGACAATAGAACCTGGGGAAATGAACAGTACGTTTCCGCCTCTTTATCTTATGGCGGCGAGTCATTTGTCGATTACTTTCCTATTTTGGGCAGCACGTCACAGGGTCATGTCACTTTTTCAGGTGCCCTGTTTGGAAAGGGCATTGATATTATTGATTTACAATTTGCGCTCAAAAAACATTTTCCCAAAAAACTTTCATTTACAGGTCAAAATTCACCTGATGTAGAGGTCGAAAATGGTGCGCTATTTTCCCTCGAAGTGGCAGGGTTTGAAGGCTTTACAAGAGGGTCGTTAACCCAAAAAACAATTACTGAAACCTATAGTCCTCAAACGCTGGTTGGGGTAATGATCGATGAAGTCCCTGATTTTCAGGACATTGAAGTAAGCCCTGAGTTTCTTGTTGAAGAAGATTTCATTGACTTTACCTACTGGGGCCTGGTTATCCCGATCGAAATTAAGGGTGGTATTAACAGTGGCGTTGCCGTGACAGGGCTTATCAGCTCACCAGGTGTCGGCTTGAATTTGACGCTAGTGCAATCATTCACCATCGGTGGGTTTTTAAGTGCAAAGGCTGACATATGGTTGGCATCGGCAGCGTTGACTGCCACCGTAGAGCTATTGTCACAGGAACTTAAGTTTGTAACCGGCGGTGGTTTTGAAGCCGCACTGCCACCTCAGGTGACGGCTCTTTCTTTAGCATTTAATACCTCACTACACGCCACGCTAAAAGCCTTGAAAGCGGATCTAAGCTATGTGTTAGATTACCCCTCTTTTTGGAATGACGGCCATGATGAGGGCACTCTTTATAGCACTCCGGGTTATCTATTCAACCCACCGCCCTGGTATATCTACGCCGACCAAATAAATGGGTCTGTCATTAACTATTAACCACGTGTGTTAATGCTTATATTCCTTCACTCGACAATCAGTTTTCTTTTAACAAAAAAACTGATTGTCGGATTAAGGGCTAAAAGGATATTTTAATATGAATAAATCAATAAAATCAGTCATCCCGTCATTTTTTTTAAGTCTCTCGCTCATCTCGTTTAATGCAAGCGGAGATGACTTATGTTATTCCGTTTATGACATTCATCAAAACTTAAACTTAACCGTAAACTTTGGTGAAAAAGTACAACGGCAAAAAGTTGAGATAGATCTTAACCTTCATGTAAGAGAGCTAGCGGTTTCACAACAGCAGGCGGACGACTACCTCGCACTTAAAATAGACCGCGTTCGGATTTTTCTTTTCCTAGCAGAACCGAATGCTGTTATGACGAATAATGATCATCGTTATCAACACCCTTTTATCGTTGTGGTTAACGCCAGCAGTGGAGAACTTATTAGCCTCAAATCGACTGAAAATGATGCTGCCGCTATCAATGAATATAAATCTTTCTATGATCTATTTCAATATTCTCAAAATGATGGTGAATACCATTATCAAAATGGCAATGGACGTTACCTTGCCAGTATTAATACACAAGCAGGGCGTTTGATAAAAACAAACCTTGGCTATGCTGATGAAGGCAGCAATGCCGCAATGATAAGCATAGAAGACCATTTTTTAAACATTTTATTAGACCCAAAAGGAGAAGAGTGTTTTTATCAAAAGAGTCACGGAGAGGAGCACTTTAAAACCGTTATCTCATCCAATGCATACGTTGCGGGAGATGCTTCAGTATCCGTCACAGCAACCTCCTCTAATGCGCTGCCTGCCACACATGTTTTTTATTCATTAACAGATGATTTAACAGAATGGCCTGACTACCAAAAAACTGTCGTTATTTCACCTGAAGATGCATTCAGTAAAATACCCAGTTTTTTAGCAGCGCTTACCGCATCCTTAAATGATAATGATCAGTTCATCATCACGATGCTGCAACAAAAAGAGCTTTGGAAATATCTAGCCGAAAATATTCAATCAAATTCGATTTCAAATGAACTAAGCCTAACGTTATTCTGGGCTTTGGACAAGATTAATACAACGGCTTCTGTACACGCTTTAGTCAATCTTACGAGCGGTGAACTTACTGCCAGGGATCAATTTCGAGCGGTACTCGCATTATCCAGTACTTCTGCACCATTTGATCAAAATAGCATTGCATTATTAACCGCCCAACTATCCTCCTTTGGACATAGCGAAAATATTGGATCTGTCGAATTAATGTACATTCGACTGTTGGGGGCTACGGCCAGTCGAAGAAATATAACGGATCCAGCACAGAGTATAGAAATAAAACAATTTCTATACGCTCAGGTAGATAGTTTTAATCCACAAGTCAACGCTGCGATTATCAGCGCCATTGGTAATCTTAAAGATAGTATTGATAGTGAAGGTGAAGACATATTATTGAGAAGCCTGTCTGCCAACTCTGAACAAATAAGAGTATCCGCGTCCTCTGCCTTTAATCGAGTGCCTTATAAGCCAGAACATGGCATACAGTTCATTAACAGGCTAGACAATGAGCACAGTAACAAGGTTCGTAAAAACCTCATTGATGCTTTGGGTAGCGCCAGTAATACTGAAACGTCAGTAAAACAAAAACTGATATCTGAACTCAATAATCCAGCGCTTGATCAGAATGCATTAACGAGCCTAAAAAAGGTTGATTTTATTTTAGATCATGAGGACATTATTGTACTTGAAGATAAGTTAAGAAATGAACCCAATCGAGTCAATCAGCGATTACTGGCCTCTTTAATATTAAAGCATAGAAGTAAAAAGACTGATTAGCTCAATTTATCAATGAAATAGCATTAATTATGAGAGGGTCCGAAAGGGGTCGGTACCTTAGCCGGCCCGCTTAGCCACAAGGCTAAGCGGTAAACGGAACATCGAGGTTACCCACGGCATCCAGCATCATCTCAGCCAAGCCCTCAGAGCGCTTAGATGTAGGATAAGCCTGAGCCACATCCAGCAACCCCAGCCGCTTGGCCAGCGAAGAACGCACCGATGCGGCATTCAGCTGCTCACCTTCAATTGCCGACGAGGTGATGATGTTTTGCAACAGCAGATCCAGCGCGGCCTGTGAATCAGCTTCGCCACGCACCAACCCCGTCTTGCCAAGCAATATGCCCTGTTTTAAGCGTGCGCTGCGCAGTAACGGCTGGATTATCTCATCCTGCCAGGCTGCTGCCAAATCCAGCTTATTTGACTAGAAATCATGGGTATCGCCTCCTCTGAGCCGATGACAAAGGTATTTTCAGCTCACCAATCAAGCCGATAAGGCAACTACTCAGCTAAGCCATGAAATTCACCCGTTCAGCGTTAATTTTGACTACTCGCTGAGTAGTTAGGGGTTTTTACGCCCACACTTGACTGGATTCCATTTCGCAACCATAATGCAACCACAACCCTGAGTGAGAGGCTCCCATGCCAGCATTAACGATTAAAAACATCCCGGACGAACTGTACCATGAGCTAAAGCATGTTGCAGAACAACACCATAGAAGCATTAATAGTGAAGTTATCATGTGCCTTAAGCGCGCCCTATTCCCTAGAAAAATTTCTCCAGAGGACAGATTGAGTAGCATTCGTGCTCTTCGTGCACAGATAGCTCCAGACCTAATTAGTCAAGAAGAGATTGAGCAAGCAATTAATGAAGGCAGACCATGATAGTTGCTGACACCAATATCATCACTTACCTTCTACTACCCACTCAATACTCTGAGTCCGTCGATGCTGCATACAAACTCGATGCTGACTGGGCCGCACCACTGCTCTGGAAAAGCGAATTCAGAAATGTTTTAGCACTGTACCTCAGAAAAGGTATTATAAACCTAGAAAAAGCACTACTACTCCAAGAAGCGGCAGAGTCTATCCTGGCTCAAAACGAATATGATATTTCTTCGTCTCAAGTACTAGCATTAATAAACGATAGTCATTGCTCTTCTTACGACTGCGAATTCATTGCCCTCGCTCACCACCTCAATACACCACTCGTTACGCAAGATAAAAAAATATTAAAAGAATTCCCATCTACGGCCATGACTGTAGACGATTTTCTATCCCGCTACCCCAGTAGGCCCTAACGTCGCAAAAAGGGGGGGGGAAGAAGGGCTGCCCCCCCTTTTACCCGGCTATCCGATTATGTTTACTTACTTACCCTCACTCTCAAAATTGGAAACTTACTTTTCCCAAAATTAATTATCATTGTGATTTCTTCTTGGCCGCTGAACCTATACTCTGCCTGACTAGGGTTTCTTTTTTCGCCGTTGGCAAATATAGCAACAACATGCTCTTTATCTAATATTCTCTGACCGGAGGATAGGTTTTTCATCGTCACCGTTGCCCATCTCTCGCCAGAGAGATTGCTCATTAAAATTGATGACAAAATTTTGAATTCACCAATCTTTGGCGAAAGATCGCTTGCATCGGAAAACTCAAGATTAACTGTTTCTGGAATGGTCTCATCTATAGTAAGGGCCTCACCTTGAGAGTAGCTCTCCGCATAAGAAATATGCTGGAACACCAGCAGCAAGAACGGTAAGATTATTTTTGATAATGTCTTCATGATTGTATTAAACAACCACAGTAGGTAGGCACACTGATTCCTCAGCGCGCTTCGCACAGATTCCCGCATGAATTTTTCCCTCACGGAGCTCTTCGGTTGTACTCGCTTTCGTAGTCTGAAAATATTTCATAACACTACCACCATACCTTGGTTAAGCCTTTCTTTCCACAACACACCGGTGTTGGTAAAGAATTGAACATCAGGTAGTGGTTGAGTCGCTCGGGGAAAAAATAAAAAGGGGGCACCGATCCCCTTGCCGCTTTATCGACTACCCCAACACCCGTCATTCCGGCGCAGGCCGGAATCCAGAGACCACTGAAATAACAACGATCCATTCTATTTTTTCAAGCGTACTAGCCCATGGTAAAACAGAGCTTTGGATCTATTTCTTAATTCATTTTCTCTATCGAACATTACGCCCAAATGAGAACTAGATTCATTTGTCACCGACGCCATTATTGACTTCAAAAAGGGTAGCGTCCCCTTTTAAAAACCTGAGCCACTGTCGCCGCTGCTTCAGTGTTGAAGCCTGACGGCAAGCACATCGCACGCCGCATGGTTAATCACGCTATTGGCGGTAGAGCCGAGCAGCCGTTGTAACCCACGACGACCATGCGTACCGACGACGATTAAATCCGCACTCTTTTCTTTGGCTACTACGATGATTTCATGGCTGGGCAAACCGCTTGGTACCAGTGTCGTTGCATCGTCAAGCCCCATCTCTTTTGCAAATGCCTGTAGCAATTTTTCACCTTGTTTAGTCAGGTCTTCTTCAACCAGTAGCCAGTCAGGTGAGGGGATCAGCTCCTCACCAAAGGCGAGTGGTGAGAGCTACTCCACCGCATGTAACAGGGTTAGGGACGTGCACGAAACAACTTCCGACTCTTGCATCACAGCTTCAGCCCGTCTTTGCCCGTTCTTCAATCTCAAAACCTCAAAATAGAACCACTATTCCTACGATTTTGCTCAATCAGAACGAACAAATACGAACTAAATCTGAGCGCCATACCCGAAACTTGTTTCGTGCACGTCCCTTATCTCTGCACCATTTTTTTGCGCGATATCAAGCGCACGAGCCGCTACTGTTTTTGATGATTCGGAAAAGTCGATCGCGACGACAATCTGTTGATAATTGGGGACATTGGTGGTCATGATAAGCTTACTCCCATGGTTCTCATTACAAGTGGAAATTCACAGTCACACCATTCATATTATGGTGTTTACGCAAGCCCGGCTAGTTTTATTGGTTGCTTAATGGGCATCACCCTCCGTACGTAATTGCACTACGTATTAAGCATGTCCAGCGGGCTTAATACTGAAACCCCCGGTTTGTTTAACACATGTGTGTAGAT